>CAZYTI010000427.1:0-4742 GCA_964650065.1 uncultured bacterium | reverse complement strand
TTATGCAGGCAGCGGCGTCCCATCACGTATCCTGGATTTTATCGACTTCATATCTTCTGTCCTGGCACTTTCAATTCAAAATACGCGTCTTTTCAATAAATTGAAACGAAAAGACACCGAGTTGAAAGAATGGACAGCTCATGTGGAAGAGCGCATATCACAAGGGACGAAAAGATTATTAGAAAAAGAATTTCAATATCAGGTGCTTTTTGAAGGTGCCAAAGACGGCATCATCGTTCATAACAGGGATGGAAGAATAATCGAGACCAATCGTGTAGCCTGCCGTATTTTGGGATATGAAAAAGATGAATTGTTGAAAATGAACTGGAGTCAACTGGCTGTATCTGACTATGCGAAAAGTGAAGCGGTATTTTTTAGGAAAATAGCGAATAGAGAACGTGTAAAAACTTTTGAAACAATCCTTCGCAAAAAGCGTGGTCTTACGTTTCAAGCGGAGTTGAGCAGCCAGAGAGTTCGATTTCAAGGAAAGGAATCCATCCAAACTTTTATCCGCGATATATCCGTTCGAAAGGCATTGGAAGAGAGTCTTCGCGAATCGAAAGCAAAATACCGTATTTTTATTGAATCATCCATGGTGGGGATTTTTATCATCCAAAAGGGTATTGTACAATTTGTCAACAATACTTTTGAAAAAATGACGGGACACACGAAGAATGAACTTCTGGATAAAAACCTATTTAGTTTGGTTGATCCGCTCAATCGTCAAATGTTTATGAATCGGGAAAACCGCAAGGAGATGGGAGAGGAAGAAACCGATCATTATGAAGTCATGTTTCTTAAAAAGGACGGTGGGAAGTTTTGGGGAGAAGTACATTCATGCCGGATCATTTTAGATGAAAAACCGGCCATATTGGGCAACGTTATCGATATTACACAACGTAAGCAGTTGGAATCTCAATTAAACGAGACTCAGAAAATGGAATCTATCGGTACGCTTGCAGGCGGTATTGCCCATGATTTTAATAATATCTTAGGGGGAATATTGGGATATGCCTCTCTATTACTCAGTGATATGTCCGAGGATCATCCCCATTATTCCGATATTAATGCAATTGCTGAAACAACAAAACGCGCTGCTGACCTGACAAATCAGCTCCTGGCTTTTGCACGAGGTGGCAAATACCAGGTGACTTCCAACGATATGAATCAAATTGTTGAAGAAATAAAGGAGATGTTAGCGAACCGTGTGGGTGCGTCAACTGTCCTGGAGACTTCCCTGGAACAGGGATTATGGCCTGTTCTAGGTGACAACAGACAGATACATCAGGCCATCCTAAATATCTGTATGAATGCGGTCGAGGCAATGCCACAGGGTGGGAAGTTATTGGTGAAAACTGAAAAAGTAACTCTGGATGAAAAATTTGCACAAGCCAGATTAGGAGTAGTACCTGGAGATTATATACGTGTCATCATCAGGGATACGGGGGTGGGGATGGACGGACAGACAAAATCACGAATATTTGAACCGTTTTTTACGACCAAACCCCCCGGAGAAGGAACGGGTTTTGGTCTGGCAATGGTATATGGTGTGGTGAAGAATCACGATGGTGCCATTTGGGTAGACAGCAAAGTAGGTCAAGGTACTGTTGTCACGGTGTATCTGCCGAGGCTTACTAAAACCAAGGAAGTCCCTTTAAGGACTGAAACGGTTAAATCGAAAGAGAGTTACAGGGTACTACTCGTCGATGATGAAGAGATTATACGGCAGGTCGCACGACGGATGCTTGAAAATGGTGGATTTGAAGTCTCAGTCGCTGCCCATGGGAAGGATGCTGTCGAGATTTATAAAAAGAGCCAAGATGATATCGACGTTGTATTGTTAGATGTCATCATGCCCAAGATGGGGGGGAAAGAAACCTATCGTCGGTTAAAAGAAATTAATTCCGGAGTTAGAGTTATTTTCACGAGTGGTTATGGGACCCAGGATAGACCGGAACTTAGAAATCTAAATGATACATCTTTTATTAAAAAACCATTTCAAACCGAGGTTCTCATTCAGACCGTATGGAATAAATTAGGTGTGAGTAATGATTTGCAAAAGATAAAAACACCGGTTGAGAATTCCTTGCACTAAGCACTCATCATTTTCTTTAAAATTCATATCCTATTTCCCTACAAAATTGAATGGATAACAAATCCAACAATAATCGTATAATCTTTATTCGTATGTTCGTATATTCGTATGTTCTTTATCATTTTGACAGACGAATGGGTTGGAACAGGGTTTGCAGTATCAATTATTGAAAAGTGTTCTCATTAAACGAACTCTATAAATTTTAGGATTAAAATGGTGAACCGGGATAAGAATCAGGAAATCCATGGGAACGATATAAGTGTAAATGGAATAGAACCTTTAGATTATAAGACATTATCCACGAATGATGGATATGAGGAACCGTATTCCAAAGTCGGTATGTTCTTTTTTCAAACCGATGCAAAAAGTAAATTTATTTTGTATAATACAACTGCACAAGAGACATTGGGTTATGATGAGAGCGAACTCATCGGTAAAAATTTTCTGATCTTTTTTGATGAAAGTCATCGTGCTCGGGCCAGGGAAGTGATCGATATCTGTTTAAGGCGGGGCTATATAAAGGATATTGAAATTTTGATGCGGCGAAAAGAGGGGCACCATTGTTGGGTTAAATTGAGTGGATTGACAACCTTTGATGATACAGGAAATCCTCGAACAGTTCGATTCTATTCTCAGAATATTTCAGAGTTGGTCCGAACTAAGAAACAGAGGGATTTTATCCTTCGCATGGTCTCGCTTTCGGAAGTAAAATCTCAGGGCAATAATTACATCCAAGAACTGCTCCGAGAATTACAGGAGGCGATGTCTTACGATGAGTTGGAGATATCATTCACAGAGAACGATGCTTATCCAAATTTTCATCTATCCCATTTAGTGAAGGAATCACTTTTCAGAAAACATGAATTCAGTAAATGGACTCCTGAAATCTGGAATCGGCTCTTGATCCAATGCCAGGATACAGAGGGTTGCCATCTAACATCTCAAGGAAGTCTGTATATAAGTTCCATATCGGAATTGATTCATGGGATTCAAGCAGGAGTGGTGAGAGATTGTCTGGTATTATTGGCCGAATATGAATCGATGATTGTCGTTCCATTTTTAAAGGAAAGTGGAAATACAGCTTATTTGATTGTATTGCATGGTGTGCCTGGATTTTGGGATGGATGGGATATCGATTTCTTGGAGACCGTCGTTCTACACTTTATCCATCCCCAGGAGGAGAAGCATGGGGACACAACTCCAATTCCCGATCAAAATCAAGTCATAATGGATATCCCTTTTTTAGGAATTTTATCGGTAAAGCATGGAATGATTCAATCGGTGAATTCCTGGATCATCACCTTCTTGTGCGTACCGCGTGAGCAAATACTGGGAAGGGACTTTTTGGATTTTATCGATCCGGAATACAAGGATATGGTGTCATCTATGCAAAAGAGGGGTGGGACCGGTGAAGCATCTTATCCTCAATGCGAAGTCCAAGTCGTGAACAACGAAGGAAAACGTAGATGGATTGAGTGTACTTTCATTCAAAAGTCGATGAAGGGGAAATCGGAGGGCGTGTGGTATTGGATAAATAAGGAAGATAAACAACAGCTGAAGTATCAGTTGTTGCAGGCCAGGAAAATGGAATCTTTGGGATTATTGGTAGGTGGTATTGTGGATGATTTCAATAATCTCATGGCTTGTATTCTCGGGTACAGTTCATTGTTGAGCGAAGAAATTCCATCTGAAAGTTCCCATTATGAAGATATACAACAAATCAATCGTACCGCAGAAAGAGCCGCTGAACTGACTTCGAGGTTGATGGCACATTCTCAGGGAGGAGAGTATGTAGTTAATAATCTGAATGTCAATCAACTCATTAAAGAAGTCGCAGCGATTCTTTCGAGAACTCTGAATAAGAGAATCTCAATTAAAGCAGAACTTGAACAGGAAATTTGGTTGCTCAAAGCCGATGCCAGTCAGATTCAGCAGGCAATTCTACAGGTGGCATTGAATGCGCGAGATGCAATGATGGAAGGCGGAAAAATTATATTTCAAACCCGTAATATTGTATTAGAAGAAAACGATACACGATTACATCCCGGAAGGAAATCCGGTCGATATGTTCAAATTTCGATTAATGATACGGGTAAGGGAATGAGTGGTCATGTGAAAGAACGTATTTTCGAACCTTATTTTACCACGAGGAATAAGAATACAGGTAAAGGCCTTGGCCTCTCAATGGTACGAGAGATTGTTGAGAATCATAGTGGATTTGTTTCAGTCTTTAGTGAGAAAGATAAAGGTACCGTATTCAAGATCTATCTTTATGTCAACGGAGAGAACCATTCAAAATCCAGTTTTCATTCCGGAGGGAAAATTGCTTTGGGTAAAGAAACGATACTTTTGGTCGATGATGAAAGAGTCCTTCGCGAGACGGCACGTAAGATGCTAACCAGATATGGGTACAAAGTCATGAGTGCAGAAAATGGAATTGAAGCCGTTGCCATGTATAAGAAATATTTAAATAAAATTGACTTGGTCATTTTGGACCTGGTCATGCCCGGTACAGAGATTGGAAAAATTTTGAGCTGGTTGAAACGATTGAATCCAAAAGCGAAAATTGTGGCTGCTTCAGAGCTTGGCCAGGTGGGTGCTGTGAATGATGAATTTGAGCCCATCATCTCGGGATATATACAAAAAC
>CAZYTI010000426.1:0-4743 GCA_964650065.1 uncultured bacterium | reverse complement strand
GGAGGCAGCTTGACGGATGGACTAAATCAACCCCACGGGATAAGATGGTAAGCATTAAAAACTGAAGTTATCCCTCGGAACATTTAAGAGGATCTGAGAAATAGAATTATAGACACCCCAGAGAAAGAGGGCAAGCACACAATGAAATGGAATCGTTATACCAAGTTTTTGTTAGGGGGGAGCTGTTTGATCGTTTTTACGAACCTGGCTTCTCAAACCGATTTTAATTACACGTTTTTGGCTGATGAATATGAAAACTTTCGATACAGCATGATTCCTGCAAGAAATTTGAGAATTGAACATGTTGTGGAGATGTTAGGTGATCTCAAAAAGCAATTTCCGGACGTTTTTCAATACGATACACTCGGCCAGTCTGTTCAAAAAAGACCCGTTTATTTGGTCCGGCTGGGTACCGGACCCACAAAGATTCTGCTTTGGAGCCAAATGCACGGTGATGAGCCGACGGCAACGGCTGCACTCTTTGATGTCTTTTATTATTTGATGAAGAACGGTGAGCAACCGTTTGTCCGGGATATTCTTGAAAAGACAACCCTCCTGGCAGTGCCCATGCTGAATCCGGACGGTGCGGAAAAGTTCACCAGAAGAAATGCCCAGGGACTGGATGTGAATCGGGACGCCCGGGACAGGCAGTCACCGGAAGGGCAACTTCTCTTCCACTTGAAAGAGACCTACAAACCTGAATTCGGATTTAATCTGCACGATCAGAATGCACGAATAACGGTGGGGAAAACTCATCAATTGGCTGCCCTGGCATTGATGGCACCTCCCTTTGATTCCGACAATAATGACAATCCCGTAAGGATTCGTGCCAAGAAAATCGTTTCTGTCATTTATCGTGCCCTGGGTCCCTTTCTGTACGGCCATATTTCAAAATACAATGCCGACTATATGCCGCGTTCCTTCGGTGATTCCATGCAGGACTGGGGGGTGAGCACCGTTCTCATCGAATCGGGGGGCTGGTACCAAAACCGATACGAATTCCTTCAAAAAATGAATTTTATTGCCTTGATGGCCTCTTTTCATGCGATTGCCACTGGTAACTATGAGCAGGCGAACCCGGCTCTTTACGATTTACTGCCTGAGAACGGTCGAAGGCTCTATGATCTGCTCATCAAAAACGTGACGGTGATGGACGGAACCGGCATTCCCCCGTTCCGGACCGATGTGGCCGTTAATTTTGATAATGAACATATCGGCCGCATTGCCGATATGGGGGATCTGGATATCTATACGGCGAGAGAGATAATACCAGGTGAAGATTACTGTTTGACCCCGGGTTTTGTAGGTGTCCTGCCCGATATAAAAATTGAAGCGCGAGTCCTCAAAGAGCCCATGATGAGTATGATAGAGAAGGGATTTACGACCCTTCTCATATGCACTCCTCTGGAGACCATGAACAGAAAGATACAGCTTAACGATTCATTGGCACTGGATTCTTATCCGGGAAATCTGGGAGAATTGGTGTATGTCGATAAAGCGTTATCCTCACCGATTGATACGCTGCAAGTGTTGAAATATGCCGGAGGTAACATCATTGGAATCATGGGCGACGGTAACATGTTACAACGGGAGGATTTTGCCAAGTATACGAAAAAACCGACCGTTCTGATGTCGGATGTTCACATTGAAAAAGAACTCCATTCTGTAGATGCTCAGCAAATAAAGCGATTTACCATGGATCAATCAGAGCAATGGAAGATACCCCAACGTGGAAAGATACGCATCGGCCAAATTGCCGACATGGTTTTCTTTGTTCAGTCACCTCCATCCAAACTTAGCGTGCATACGGTATTTGTTGCGGGACATCCAGTCTGGCGAGAAGGGTCGTGGCTGGATGCTCCGGTGAAGGGTGAAAGGTGGTTTTATCACGAGAAATAATCATTTGCCAAAATCATCCGATATTATATTCGAGAACGTAAATTGTTGACTCTGGTTCAAGCCGTCCATAAAATGTTAAAACAGCACTCTCACAAGGTACTTGATCCTGGCATTCCATACAGCCAATAAAACAGTTATGCCAGCTCGGTTCGATCCAATCCGGGAATGGATCCGGTTTTTCGTTCATGTACGTGAGGCAGCGTTGGAAGAGGAAGACAGCCAGTCAGCTTTTTCAATGCGTTATTTTAGCATGAGTACCATGAGGAAGCACATGAATAATGAAAAACCTGCTCCCGCATAGAAAGCACTGCTCATCCCCAGTACCCCTACAACCGCCCCTGTCAGAACCGGGCCCAATGTCTGACCCAATCTGAGGACCATTCCGTATATGGCCATGATGGCCCCCCGTTGCTCCAGGGGTGCCAGACTGGAGAGGAGGGTCTGGACACTGGGGAAATTGATGCCATGGGCGATCCCAAAGACAGCCGTTGGTATGAGCAGTATCCAGATGCTGGGACAAAAGGGAATCATGATTAGAGCGATGGCATAGAGAAAAAAGGAGAATTTAAGAAGGGTGCTTTCCGAATAAAGAGCGGATAATCGACCCAACTGTGAAGCGGTGATGGCTGTAACAAGGGACATGACAGACATCATGAGTCCGATGATGAAGGGCGAAGTTCCGAAGGATTCACCCATGAGAAGTGGGAAGTAGATCAAGAAGGCACCATAGAGGATAATGAATGTGCCTATGCTTGCCAAGAAAAGGCCTATCATCCGGCGTTGTTTCAGATGTTGAAATGCCTCTTTAACATAAGCCTGAAGTTTAAGATTATTTCTTGGCTCAGGATTTTTCAAGAAAAATAAAACGAAAATTCCAATGGGAATTGCCAGAAAAGGCAGGGCAAACGGATAATACCATCCCATCATAGCCAAAACACCCCCAATGGCCGGATAACTTGCCGTACCGATGCTGAGCACACTGGCGTTGTATCCCATGGCTTTTATCCTGGTTTTTCCGGAATAGAGATCCCCGATGAGGGTGACATTCAGAGATCCCAGGGATGCCGCAGCGGCACCTTGCACAAAGCGTAATCCCAGGAGGAGGTTCATATCCCGTGCAAATGTACAGGCGCCTCCAGCGAGACCGAACACCATCAATGATGGTACGAGGATTCTCTTTCGACCCCAACGATCGGCTAATACGCCCAGGACAGGCGTCATTAACACGCCTGGAAGGGTAAAAATAGTAATGAGCAGTCCGATTTGTCCTGATGATAGATCGAGTTCTGTCGCCATTTTAGGAAACGCCGGTGTGATACTGGCGACACCCAACACCGCCATCAGAGTGATACTAAAAATGATCTGTAGATTGATATCCCAAAAAATGTTTCTTCGGGGATCGTTATTATTTGAAGGCTTTGTTGATTGCATAAATACCCTTTTTTACTGTGACATCATGGTAATGGTTTATCCTTATTAAGTCAAGTAAAAAGATTGGGTTTGATTATGATCCGGTTTGATATTTTTAAATGCTTTGTTCTTGACATTCAGGTTCTGATTCTGTAATTTTGTCATGTGTAAATATTCAACACATTGCTTTATCCATCCAGCGATCAAATTAAATTTATTCATTTATTCAAAAAGGAGTAGAAGATGAAAACCCATCATAAGCTCTATATTAGCTTGATGATTTTGGTATTGGTTGTCTCGTCATCGATAGCACAGGAGTCTGTCGATCATGAGGTCATTGCCAAAATTCGGGAAGAGGGATTTCAGCATTCTCAGGTGATGGATATCGTGGGTCACATTACCGATGTATTTGGCAACCGGTTGACGGGTTCTCGGGGTATGAAAAAGGCCCAGAAATGGGCCAAGGTAAAAATGGAAGCGATCGGCCTGGTCAATTCTGTGATCGAACCCTCTATGGATCACGGCGTCAGTTGGGATAATGAATACAATTCAATCCATATGCTCGAGCCCGATTACCAACCCATCAATGGATTTCCATTGGCCTTTACGCCGGGGACCGGAGGTAAAATCGAGAAACAAGCCAACAACGCAGAAGTTCAAATAAGGGAAGATCTTGAAAAATTCAAAGGCAAATTAAAAGGTGCCGTCGTATTGATCTCGCCTCTTCTTTCCATCGATCCGGCTGCACCCATTGTTGCGACCCGGCGAACAGAAGAGGACCTGAAAGCGTTGTCAGAACAATTCGTGCGACCTCCCTCACCGCGTCGAAACAGGGTCGAAAATCCGAATATGATGAGCGAAGAAGAGCGGATTGCCTTTTTCAAATCGGAAGGTGCTGCGGTCCTGTTGCAGTGCAGGAGTGGACGATTGGGCGCTGTGCGAACTTTTGCGAGGCCGGGAAGCACACAAGACAAATGGTCTGCAGAGGGAATCAAGAATTCTCTCCCCATCCTATCCGTGGTACCAGAGCATTACAACCGGATATATCGAATCTTAAAAAGGAACATACCGGTCACGATTGAAGTGGATATCCGCAACAGGATCGGAGAAAAGACGAAAGCCTACAACGTCCTGGGAGAGATTCCGGGAACGGACCTGAAAGACGAGCTGGTCATGTTAGGTGCACATTTTGATTCCTGGCATTCCAGTCCCGGGGCTTCTGACAATGCAGCTGGATGTGCCGTTGCCCTGGAAGCCGTACGCATACTCAAGACCATCGGTGTTCAACCGAGACGAACCATTCGGGTCGCGCTCTGGAGCAGTGAGGAAGACGGCATCAACGGGTCCCGCGAATATGTGAAAAAATATTTTGGAGATACAGAATCCGGGATCAAACCTGCATATGACCATTTTTCTGTTTATTTCAATATGGAC
>CAZYTI010000425.1:0-4758 GCA_964650065.1 uncultured bacterium | reverse complement strand
ATACTTCACGCATCAATCCAATCCGATACCCATATTTGATAATGATGTGAATCTCTCATTAGATCCACAACTCATCATTGAGACAAATTATAACTATTATCTTGATTTTCGACCGGCACCGACATCACCTTGTATTGATGCAGGTATGATCATTCCGGGTACTACGGATGGATATTATGGAAGTGCTCCAGATATGGGGTATTACGAAAAACCCGATTATGGCATATATGGAGAGATTTCTGGTCAATGGTCGAATTCACCAGTGATCATTTCCGGTGATGTCAGAATCCCGCAGGGACAAACTCTGATCATTGATCCAGGCGTTGAAGTTAGATTCGACGGACATTATATGTTCATCGTCAGAGGAACATTGAATGCAATTGGAACAGAGACTGAAAATATCCATTTTACCAGACACCAGGATACTGAGGAGTCCAAATGGTGGGGCATCAGGTTTAAAATGGCCGACCCTGGTAGTATTATTGAGTATTGCTCAATTACGGATGCTGTCACAAAATTCAAAGGCATTGGATTTGAATCGGGAGGTGGATTGTACATTGAGGAATCATCTCCGACGGTAGCCCAATGTTTGATTAAGGATAATGCAGCGACACCGGATGCAGGGTATGGTGGTGGAATTTTTATTGCGGGTGCTAGTGCTGAGCCTGTAATATCCAATAACATTATCATGGATAATATTGGACAAACTGAAGGAGGAGGAATTTGTGCTGTTGGAAATTCAAATCCGGATATTTATCGAAATGTGGTTACAGGCAATACAGCAACATGGGGTGGTGGTATTGCACTCCATACTGTAAGCTGTACACTCACAAATAATACAGTTAGTGGAAATCATTATAATGAAGGAGGTTGTGGGGGCGTTCACGTGGGTTATAATGGAACGCCGACCTTAGTGAACAATATCGTATACGGAAATGATGGAGATCAAGTATTTTCATCCTCAGGTTCTATTACAGTGAATTATTCCGACATCCAGGGAGGATGGACCGGGAGCGGGGATCATAATATCGATGCAGATCCGCTGTTTGTAGATCAGGCCAATGGTGATTTTCAACTTCAAGAAGGTTCCCCCTGTATTGATGCGGGGACTGAAGTGCCTCCGATCACAAACGGGTATCAAGGAAATGCGCCTGATTTGGGCGCATTTGAGAGCCCTTATATAGGCAACTATCTTGTCCTCCACCTGGATGCTGATATCGAGTTCCAGGATTTAAGTGTATGGGATAATCCAGTTGGGGAATTCAATATCGTTCCGATCGTTGATGATCAGTTCGGCAAAGCTTACAGTTTTAATGGAAGTAACTATTTGGCTGTAGACGATATCAATAATTCCCTGGACATGTCCAGTGACTTTACGATTGAAGCATTCGTCAAACCATCCTTATACGATATTGAGATGTTTTTGTGTAAGGGCAACAGGGGAATTGACCAGACAGGCAATTATCTTAGAAATTATGCGATATCGAGACATGGGTTTACCTTTAGCGGTAGAACCTTTGGGATAACGGAATCTGTACTGCTGAACAGTCTAAATAGTTGGTCTGCTATAGCGCTCGTTAAAAACGGAAATAATCTTAGTCTTTATTCCAATGGGATGATGATCAGTGATGGGGCATATCAACTCACTGATGAAGAATTGGCGGAGGATATCAATGATCTTCCTCTCTTCATTGGCACCGGATTCAATACGGGGCCTGGCGGTTTCGAGGAGAAACCATTCCATGGTTTATTGGATGAGATCAGAATTCACAGGCGTGCGTTGGATGTGACGGAATTGCAGGCATTACCTACCGGTGATGATCCTTTCGTTGCATATACTTATGTTGGTTGCAATACTTATCCTGGTGGGTGCAATGTGACGATTTCTGCTAAAGCAGGAGACAAACAAGATTTCGTCAATTTAGCCAGTCTGATAGTCACCTTTCCGGATGGATCAAATGTAACATTAAATACACACGGCAATGGTGGATATGACACGGTTTATGATTACCAGGGACAGATTAGTCAACTGGAAGGTAATTATACGTTTACGGTTACTGATAATCAGGGGAATACAGGTTCCAGGATACATTATAAATACAATGTCCTGGAGGAGGCTGTGATACCTTTGTATCCTGCTGATCAAGCGTCCATCAATGAAACAGAGCCCATTTTTCAGTGGGAAGGCATTACTGATGATAAAAAGGATATTCAAGAATACGAAATCATGGTCACCAATGATGATGGGAACTATAATGAGTATATTTGGCATTTTCTGATTAATGCGAATGATCAACAATTTTATAACACCGATCAGAATCTATACAGCGTACAGTATAATTTTGATAATAATGCATCAGCAGCCTTGGAACCTAATAAAGCGTATCGATGGAATGTCAAAGCACATCCTCACACAGATAATACCTCTGAGATGGGATGGCCAAGCTTTGTGATTATTGATCAAGCATCAAATCTCGTGCTTCATTTAGATGCAAACAACGGTTTTCAGGATTTGAGTGATTATGGAAATCATGTTACTTTTAATGAGGGCGTCACCATTGTTGATGATGGTACTGGAAATAATGCATATTATTTACAGGGGGATTTTGGTGATAACAATGGGGAAAAAAGTCATATGATGATCCCTGATGATCCAAGCCTGGATATTAGTGATGACATGACCATGTCGGTAATGATTAAGCCGGATGAAATGCCTTATCCTCCAGGAGAATGGGGTTATATCTGTGATATCATCCTTAAATTTCAAGATGAGCCACATCCAGATGGCATTCAGTCAAATTATGGTATTTATTGGATTCTTTCTCAACTTCCTCCTTCCATGGGAGTTCGGACTCCCGATGGAGCATTTAGTCTGCTTGATGTGCAAACAAGTTATACCGAATGGATCCATTTTGCGGTTGTTATTCAAGATGGTGGATTTACAGTAAAACCATACCTCAATGGTGTCCCTCTTAATCCGCAGCAACCAAGTAAGTCTGCAATTGGTCCAATAAATGATGGCCCATTATTCATTGGAGGACAAAAATTAGGTGAATACTCGTTTAAAGGCTTTTTAGATGATATTCGTATATACAATCGAGCCCTTACAGATGAGGAAGTAGCTGATCTTTATGGTGGTCCATCATTTGTTGACATAGAAGTAGGTTGTGTTAATAGTCCATTTGGTAATCATGTACGATCTCATGCAATTGTGTTCGATCCTCAAGGATTGGGAAATATAAAGGAGGTTCAGATTATTTCTCCTGACGGATATTCAGAGATTCTTGAAGATCATGGAGACGGGCATTTTAGAGGGGGACACAATATCGATGAACAAACAAATCCACTCGGGATATATACTCTTAGAGTTGAAAATCATGATGGTCATTGGGCAAGTCAGACAATAGAATTAAACAATTATGTTGAGGAATGTCCTGACGCCATAAATCCCAGTTATGATAGTTATATCGCAGAAGTTAACCCGATCTTTCAATGGCATGAGGTCCGTGATGAGAGTACAGAATTGTATGAGTACGAATTTGAAGTACAACGAATAGAGCCAGATGGAAATAGAGTCCGGATTTGGTATGTACAGATTAGCGCTGGAGATGCTACTTACTATGACGGTGGAGATGATATTTATAGTGTTCCGTTTAATTTTGACGGGACTGCTTCTGAAAATCTTCAGGCAGGTCAACATTATAATTGGAATGCCATGGCGGTTTTTGAAGATTGGAACCAGAGTCATAATGGGTATCCCGAATTTTATGTATTATCCGATACGGAGAGTCCGATAATTTTGAGTTCTAACGTAACCTACAGTGTCAGCCCCAATCGTGGTCATCTGAATTACAACGTCCAGGTCAACGATCCACAAGGAGTGGGCGATATTTCAAGTGTATTAATTCGATTTCCGGATGAGAGTTTGCATGATTTCCAGAACGATCAGGGTGGTGGCAATTACGACGGCTGGTATAATTTTGATAATGGTCATCCTCAGACTGGGGATTACATAATCGAAGTATCGGATGGCACAAACACGACCACGGAGGTACATACGTTTAACAGTTTCGTGACTGTCTTTCCCGGCATGGTTTATCCTACTCCGGATGATTTAATTGCAGAAACGGCACCTGTGTTTCAGTGGCATGGGATAGAGAATGAAGTTGCTGTTGGAGATTATAAGATTGAAGTGCAACGTGAAGAAGAAAACGGATGGGCATATGTCTGGCACGGGATCATCAATTTGGGGGATTATTATGATTCCGGAGATAATCTCTATCAAGTTCCATTCAACTTCAATAATAATACGAATGAGAATTTAGAAGTAGGCGGGGTGTATAATTGGATCGTGAAGGCCAATTTTTCGGATGGCAATCAGACAACGACGGATTGGTCGAGGTTTATGATATTATCCGATTCCAACAAACCATTTTTTGTAAATATGCATGTGGGTTCCAATAATGGTCCCGGTGGCATGCATGTGCATTACAATGCTGAAGTGAATGATCCTCAGGAATTGGGTAACATCAAAAGTGTGATGATCCTTTTTCCTGGTGGTCATGTTGAGACCTTAGGGGACAATGGAAACGGTAATTTTGGTGGTGGGTATAATCTTGATGGGCATCCAGATCCAAGAGGTCTGTATACATTCACAGTCGAAGACCATGACGGCAACACCAATACGGACACGTATGATTTAACTAATTAGTGCTCGACCGAAAACCTATGTTTAACACGTTCCGGTAAGAAAAAAAT
>CAZYTI010000424.1:4033-4759 GCA_964650065.1 uncultured bacterium | reverse complement strand
ACGATTGAAGCATATGCCCAGGGATATGTGCATCAATTTATTTCTGCACGCAACACAGGGAGAGAGCTATTCAAATCGCATTATTTCGAGATCTATTACGAAGACTTGCTATCGAGACCGTATGATATCATGCAGGAGTTGTGTCAAAAATTGGGCCTTGATTTCCATGAACGTATGATGTCTTTCCAACAAGACGCCAGAGAAATCATATCCGAGGGAGAGGCCAGTTGGAAGTCCAACGTGCTCAAACCGATCATGACACATAATTTTGAGAAATGGAAGACGGACCTTTCTTCCGAACAATTAGCTATTGTTGAGTCCATTTGTAGGGATGTTTTCCCCCAAACTCAGTATGAGCTGAGTAGTGTGTTATTGTGCCATTGAATGTCTGGAATGCATAGGGATAAAAGGAATCGTATGAAAAAAGTTCACGTGACAATCACGATTGACGTCGAGAATCCCCAGACACCCCTGTTCGAAAAACGTTTTTCGGACAACCGCATCTGGAGCGACGGCTGGGGTATTGTAAAGATTTTGGATATTCTCGATGCGCATGATGTTAAAGGTACGTTCTTTACCAATGTCTACGAGTATCCTCTCTGGGGAAAAGGAGAGATGGGCCGAATCTTAAAAACCATCCATAACAGGGGACACGAGGTCGGGCTTCATACACATCCTATTTGGATCGATGAGAAACGTCGTGAGAACATGTTCCAATTTTCATTG
>CAZYTI010000424.1:0-4023 GCA_964650065.1 uncultured bacterium | reverse complement strand
CGTTGTCCGAACGATAAACCACCGGGATAGAATTTCCAATTTTCATTGATTGAACAGGAGTCCATCATCCGCTGGGGGATGGAGTTTATTGAAGAAATAATAGGAATGAGTCCTATTTCCCATCGAGCAGGAGCATACGGATATAACTTTGATACAATTAAAGCATGTAAACAACTTGGTTTAACGATTGATAGTTCCAACTTCTTCGGTCATCCAAACTGTAAAGCCATTATTACGAAAAATGAAATCGTGGATTTTAATGGTATACTCGAGTTGCCGGTTACATATCTACTAAAGAATGGTCGAAATTTAAAAACAGATCTTAATTGGTTGTCAGTAGATGACTTTCGATCATTTTATAATTATGTGTGTGATGAAGATAAGTTAAATTTCATTAACATTTTTCTGCACAGCTATTCTTTAACAGAAACGTGTGATGAATACAGGACATGGCAGCCTTCACTCTCCAATGCGCAAAAATTCGAAAAAATACTTGAGTTTTTTAAGGTAAACAATGGTTGTGAATTTTCTACTCTAAAAGATATTTATTTCCGTAAATTGGATTGTCGCACAAAACCAAATAAATCATTCAACTGCAGCGGTTCAGAGCAATTCGGACAGATTAGGTGTTGAGACATTGAAATATGAGTATCAAACCCACCATCTCCCTCTGCATGATCGTGAAAAATGAAGAGCGGTACCTCCGCCGATGTCTCGAAAGTGTCCGATCCGTTGTGGAAGAAATGATCGTTGTGGATACGGGATCATCCGATTCAACAGTTGAGATTGCCGGAAGCATGAATGCAATTATTCACCATCACGCATGGCAGAACAGCTTCAGCGAGGCTCGTAATTTTTCCCTGAGCAAAGCCACTGGCGATTGGATTTTTATATTAGATGGCGATGAAGAACTGTATCGAGAAGACATCCCTTTAATTAAAAAGGCAGTCACCAGATCCAATGTTGATGGATTCCTGGTCGTCAACATCAATAGTATGCCCGGAGGGGGGATCTCTAAACATAAAAATATTCGTTTGTTTCGTCAGGGCCGAGTCCATTACGAGGGCATTGTCCATAATGAACCTGTCGTGGATGGAGAGGTTTGTGATTCACCCATCCGAGTGCTTCATCACGGTTATAATCTGAGTCCTGAAGAATTGGACCATAAATTCAAACGCTCTGAGACTCTGCTTAAAATGCAGATCCGGGAAGATTCAAGAAATACATATGCATGGGCTAACCTTATTCGAAATCATCGCCTGCAAAAAAAACATAATGCCGTCATTAGAGATGGAGAGAGGGTGATGAAACAATCCGATATGCCTCTGTTTGACAGACAGATGATTACGAATGACCTCCTCTATGGTTATTTTATAACGGACCGCCTGGATGAGGCCTTCAAACTGGGACAGCAGGGATTATCCGAAAATCCACACCATCCCGACCTTCTATTCATTTTGGGAGGCGTGATGATCAAAAAGAGACAATTAAAAGAAGCGCTTCACTATTTCTTTCGATATCTGGAAGTCATAACTACCGGGAAAGAAGCTCCCGGTTTAGAGGGACTATTGATCGACAGTTTTGGATATCAGGGGCGCGCCTGGAATAATATCGGCAGTTGTTTCTTGGATATGGAGGATACTGAGAAGGCGATCGATAGTTATAAACGGGCGATTCATTTTGAAAAAACGAACATTATTTATTATAAAAATTTAGCGAGCTTATATTTACAAACCGAGCATCATGAATCGGCACTTCGGATTTTGGAGGAGGCTCATGCTATCGGTGTTTCGGATGAAATTACTGAAAAATACATTCAGGAACTTCGGCGTCAGGTAGACTGACTTTGGATTGCTGAATTCAATGCACATTTTTATGGGTTGGTAGGTAATTTTTATCTAGTTATCGATTTTTATTATTAATAACTTCAATATTCACTTTTATCATACGTTTATATCTTCCCGATTGTTAATTTCCTCTCAAATTGTTTAGATATTATTTATCTCCAAATACTTGTAATACAAATTGTTATGGTCTTTTAATTATTTATGGATTTCATTGGTGCTGGAGATGTGATTTGACATCATCTCTTTAAAAATAATTTTAGGCATGGCATATTTCTTGCCTAACTTATTGAAGTTAGTTGGATTATGATGTGTTTAAATGGGTTTTTTCAAATTCGGCAACTGAAAATTTGTGCTGAGGCAGGGGATATTGAAATCAATAACCGAAATCATTGCAGAAAGTAACGATCTCATAAAACAGAACCAATTGCTGAAGGCAGAAGCCGTCTTGTCCGCTGCACTGAAACAATGCCCGGATCATGCCACACCCCATTTTCTTCTTGGGATGGTCTACTTTCGGCAAGGTCGCTTTGAAGACGCAGCTTCGCAATTTCAAAGCGCCCTTCAATTGGATCCCAATGATGTTACCATTCTTAATAACCTCGGTTTGGTTTTGTATAAATTGGGAAGATTTCAGGGAGCGGAGACCGCCTTCTCCAAGGCACTTTCTAAAAATCCAAGGTATCCTGAAGCTTTGTACAATTATGGTCGATTGAAATATGAGCGGTATCAAGAAGTTCAATCCTATTTTCTTATTGATGCCTGTCTTCGCATAGATCCATCACATGATGCTGCCAAGAAATTTTTAGGTCACTATGAAAAATCTGACACCGTCGATAAGCTCAAGGAAAAATATAAAAAAATCCTGATCGTCATGGAGGAGGGCATCGGAAACATGGTGATGCTGACTCCCACGCTTAAAGCCGTCAAGGGGATGATCCCCGATTGTTGCTTGACTGTGGTGGGCAGGCAGCCCTCCGTTCAGGTGATACAGAACTGGGACATTGTCGATAAAGTCCTCACCGAACCGGATGATGAGCAATACGATATCTGTTTTCTTACGGTCTGGTCGGGACGCTTCGCGAAAACCCATCAAGATTGGATGAAGAAACACTGCAAGGAATATGTCCGTTTTGGGCTGGAAAAAGACCAACACGAGTCCGAGGCGTATTTTCGTATCGCCAAATCCCTTGGTTGTCAAAATGCTCTGCCTCAACCGTTTTGTCAGATAAAAACGGTAGACATGGAACTCTCTCCCAATAAAAAAGTTGTGGCCATATCCGATACCACTCTGAATAATGGAGCCTGGGAGCGGAAGCGGTGGCCATATTATAAAGAATTAACGAATGTTTTGATCAAAGCGGGATACTCCGTCTTACTCATTGGCGGAGAAGGAGAAGCCGGGCGGTTTCGAGAAGGTGATTGGCCATCAGGTGTCGTCAATTGTTTGGGGAAATACGATCTTCAAGAAACCGCCGGCCTTCTAAGCAAATGCGATTTGTTCGTCGGCAATGACAGCGGTCCGGCTCATATGGCAGCGGCGATAGGCATCAAGACGTTTGTATTCTTCGGTCCTACTCTGGTGAGTAAGAACCGTCCCCTGGGACCCACAGTCAATGTGATCAATACCAGTCTTCCCTGTAGCCCTTGCCAGTACACTCAGCATTGGGAATCATGCCGGGAATGGCGGTGCATGAAGGAAATGACTGCGGATCTTGTGGCGCCCATCGTCCTCGGACAGACCCGTCCCAAACAAACCAATACCCGGCTTACTGGTCCCGGTACGGGAGATCTGAAATTGATGGGAAAGGAATATTCCCGGTGTCGTTTGATTGAGAAAGACCAGGAGAAGTTTGTGATCCGAAATGGGGTGGAAGAACGACTGCGGATCCATCTCGTCGGTGCCGGAAAGGCGAATTATCCCTGGGGTATGGAGAACGAGGTTATCCGGGCTATGAAATTAGAAGGGATTGAGGTTGTCGAAACCGACTATCGGGTGGAGCGGGAGAATTTTGAAAGCCGTTTCATGAGACCGGCCCATCTCATGCTGGTTTGCAAAGGGTCCGGGATTCCACCGGAGTTGATCGAGCGATATCCCGGGCGAACGCATCTCTGGTATCCCGATGATGTATTCACGACCCGGCACGCTCCCAGAGACCTGGCCTATAACGGACATGCG
>CAZYTI010000423.1:0-4772 GCA_964650065.1 uncultured bacterium | reverse complement strand
GTGACATATGGAACGGCTTTAGGTGATGTGCCATTACGCGGTAGATCCCTAATTATTAGACCCAACCTACACCAAATCCACCCTTCCGGCAGGGCAAATGGTTTTTCATCTTCACTCATGGCTGGCAAAGGTTTTTGTTTTTTTATTTTGCCTTCTTTTATTAGCCGTTCTTTTTCGGCTTTGATTTTTTCCAGCAGGTGGGCGGCGTGGTTTTCACCGGAAATCAGGCTGGGATTTTGTTTGCGCCATTCGGCAGTCAGTTTACCTTCCACTGCTTCTTGTAAAATGGACTGGCGTAGTTGTTTGATATAGGCATGTTGTTGAGAAATATGAAAATCAATATCACCAATTTCATTTTCTGTTCTTTGGAAAAATTCAACGATTGATTTCTGTGTATCAATATCTGGTAAAACAATCTTTAATGGTAAAAGATGTTTTGGTTTAATTTCTGTTTTTATACCACCTTTAACCTGGTCTTTTAAAAGTTGAATAAACTTTGGACTTTTTAAAAATCTCTTAAAATATTCAACATTAATTTTTTCATCATCAAACTGATAGGAAGAGTAATGAATAGTAGCGGTAATATCGACATCACCACCGTAAACTGCCAAAGCACCTTTTGCCACATTTATACCGGAAATCACAAGGTCGCCTTTTTTTGCAACAATCATATCCGTTTTTGATGATTTATCAGAAAAATGCATTCCACCAGTGAAATCGATTTTATCTAATCTCTTTAATTTAGATACGGTTGGATCATTAGGCTTATATCTACCGACACGTTCTTTTAAAAATTCACTAACTTCTGTTTCTCGCCAATTAGACATTATTCAACTCTCTTTTCAACTGTTCCAATATATCATCACTTTTCCTGAAAGAATCATGCAGCATGTCCAATAATTCTGTGCTGGTGTAAGTTTGTTCTTCTTCGGCAATATGCGGATTTTTAATATCAAGATTAAAACCGTTCTTTTCCAAATCTTCAAAGGTCACTTTCCAGGCTTGTTCAGTGGTTTCGCGGTTTGTCCACCATTGGCGCAGGTTGTCAAATTCATTTTTCTGAATAGTTTTTGTTTTGGAATAGGCTTTCATTCCTTCCGGCAGTTTGTGTTCCCAATACCAGATTTCGGTTGTAGGCTTTCCTTTTTCAAAAAATAACAGGTTAGTGGCAACGCTGGCATAAGGTTGAAAAACCGAATTTGGCAAGCGCACGATAGTGTGCAGATTACAGGTTTCCAGAAAATGCTGGCGGATGCGTTGTTTTACGCCATCGCCTGTTAACGAACCATCTGGTAAAACAATAGCCGCACGGCCGTTTTCTTTTAAATAGCGGATCATCAGAATTAAAAACAGGTCAGCGCTTTCCGTAGTGCGGTAATTTTGTGGGAAGTTGGTTTCCACGCCATCGCTTACCGAAGCCCCAAAAGGCGGATTGGCTAAAATAACATCGACCCGGTCTTTGTGTCCGATGCTAGTGTATTCGCGGTTCAGGCTGTCGATATAATCCACGTTTGGCACTTCTATATCATGAAGGATCAGGTTGGTCACACAAAGCATAAAAGGAAGCGGTTTTAATTCCATGCCGTGAATGGTGGCTTCCAGAGTTTTTAAATCTTCAACGCCTTTTACATCTTGTTTGCGGATGTTTTCGATGGCACAGGTTAAAAAGCCGCCGGTGCCGCAAGCCGGATCGAGCACTTTATCATTTAATCGCGGATTGATTATTTCGGTCATAAATTCGGTTAAAGCGCGGGGGGTGTAAAATTCACCGTAATTTCCGGCGCTTTGCAAATCTCTTAAAATGGTTTCATAAATATCACCAAAAACGTGGCGGTCTTCAGAACTGTTAAAATCAATTTCATTTAGTTTATTGACTACCTGGCGAATGATGGTGCCGTTCTTCATATAATTGTTTGTGCCGGAAAAGATTTCACGGACAATC
The DNA here is from genome assembly GCA_964650065.1 of uncultured bacterium. Lineage (GTDB taxonomy): Bacteria > Zhuqueibacterota > QNDG01 > QNDG01 > DSAB01 > CAZYTI01. The sequence continues at coordinate 2,830 of CAZYTI010000423.1, read as the reverse complement.
AATGTACGCTTGTTGCCATTTGAGACATCAAGATTTTTTAGAGCAGGAAACAGCGTGTTGTCGATAAATTCCTGCAACTCTATTCCGGTCATGCCTTCATCATCCGCCGCCCAGTTTCGCCATTGGATATTTTCAGGGATGGGTGAAGTGTAGTTTTCATTGAGCAGTTCCAATTCCTGATCTTTATCATCGAGAATCTTAAGAGAAATCATCCAGCCTAATTGTTCGATGCGCTGCGCGTCGCCTGAAACACCGGGATCTTTGCGCATGATATTTTGCAGTGTTTTTATAATGTTGCCAATATTCTTCATTTATGCCGCTTCCTTGTACAATTGTGATTCCAGTTCTTTAATCATTTTTAAATAGCCGTTTCTACCACCGAACAATTTGACGATTTCCGCAGGTGTTCCGATTTCATTAAAAGGATCAATTCTTAATACCGCTAAATCTTCGATATTTTCGATTCCTTCCGTGGCGTATTTTTCCAGCAGGGCTTCAATCACGTTTCGGGCCTGTTCGCCATATTTTGTGAAGTAATTGCGCTTCTTAACATTTTCAGCCCGTTCACGCCGGGTCAGTGCTGGCATATCCCAGGCCACATGACAAATCAGATCAAACAAATCCAAATCCTTTTTAACTTCTTCTTTCAGATTTTCAAGTATAATGCCTTCGGTTTCCAGTTCTTCAATCAGCGCTTTTTTCTTTTCTGTGGAATTCCATCGGTTTAGAAAATCATCTAAACTTCGATAGGCTTTAAGGATGTTGCGCTTGGTGTAATCTTTCAGACTTTCAGTAATCAAAGTGCCGTCACCGTCAAGAAATTGAACGCGTTCATTAAGAATAGAAACATCAACGCCTGCCACATAGATTTTTCGTCTTGGTTCGGATACAATATCACCGCCATCAACAATTTGCGGTTCTTCATAATCAGTAATGGTTTCGCTATCAAAATCAATTTCTTCACCTGATTCTTCATCGATGATGCCTTCCTGTTCTTCGGGATTTATATCATCATCCGTGAGTGGTTCTTCTGCATCAACTTCTCTAATCATCACCGGATCACCGTCAAAGGCAGGATCAGCAAATAAGTCTGTTACTTTGCGGAAATCCATAATTGTAAAATAGGTCTTATCAAATTCTTCATTTATACGCGTACCACGTCCGATGATTTGTTTGAATTCAGTCATTGATTGAATATTAGAATCCAGAACAATCAGTTTACAAGTCTGTGCATCAACACCGGTGGACATCAATTTTGAAGTGGTGGCAATAACCGGATAGGTTTCTTCAGGGTTGATAAAATTATCCAATTCCCGTTTCCCTGCATCTTCATCGCCGGTTATCCGCATCACGTATTTATGGTTTGCTTCAACCAAATCTGCATTAACGTTGGATACAGCCTGACGCATGCGTTCTGCATGTTCAATATCAACACAGAAAATTATGGTCTTATCGAAGCGGTTCGTTTTGGTCAAGAACTCGGTAACTTTATTTGCAACCAATTCTGTACGCGGATCGATCACCAAATTGCGGTCATAGTCTTTGGTGTTATAGAGCCTGTCTTCAATAAGATTGCCGTCTTTATCTGTTTTGCCTGCTTCCGGTCGCCAACCTTCTAAATCGACATTGATTCCAACACGAAGCACTTTGTAAGGCGCAAGAAATCCGTCGGAAATACCTTGTCTGAGAGAATAGGTGTAAATCGGGTCACCAAAATATTCAATATTGGAAACGTCTCGTGTTTCTTTTGGGGTCGCCGTTAATCCGATGTGTATCGCCGAATTGAAATATTCAAGTATTTCCCGCCAGGCGCTATCGGCAGCCGCGCTTCCCCGATGGCACTCATCCACAACAATCAAATCAAAAAAATCTCGGCTGAATTCTCTGTATGCGTCTTTATCTTCATCATAGTTTGTCAAACCCTGATAAAGGGCAAGGTAGATTTCAAATGCCTTGTCGATCTGTTTTTTGCGAATAACAGTCATTCGCTCTTTGAAATGCTTGAAATCGCCACGCTTGGTTTGATTGATTAAAGCATTGCGATCAGCAAGAAATAGAATGCGTTTAGCAGTTCCGCTTTTCCACAAACGATAAATGATTTGAAAAGCGGCGTAGGTTTTACCAGTGCCAGTAGCCATTACAATGAGAATTCTGTTTTGTCCCTGCGCAATGGCTTCGACTGTTCGGTTAACAGCAATTTGCTGATAGTAGCGCGGTTTTCTTCCAGAACCATCAAAGAAATAGTCGTGAGAAGAAATGCGCTCTTGCTCGCTTGTTTCAATACCTTTGAATTTTTTATAACGCTGCCACAATTCATCAGGACTTGGGAAATTTTCTAAGGTTATATTTCTCTCAATTTGCCCAGTGTAATTTGAACGGTCATGTTCAAGAAATCCATCGCCATTGGAACTGTAGGCAACTGGAATATCCAGTATTTCAGCATAGTCCAAACCTTGCTGCATACCAGCGCCAACTGAATGATTGTTGTCTTTTGCTTCAATTACAGCGACAGGAATGTTTGATTTGTAATAAAGAATGATGTCTGCTTTTTTGGCTTTACCGCGCTTTGTTTTATTACCTTTAACGTAGATGCGACCAGCCGTAAAATAGACTTCTTCCCGAACTTGCTTTTGAATATCCCATCCTGAATTTTTCAGATTTGGAATAATAAACTTGGTGATAATATCTCGTTCAGATAATTTTTTCTTGTCTGTCATGGTTGCATATCCAAAATTAATTATAAAAATATATAAAAATGAACTCTAAATTTAGGAGCATAACTAGTTATTCTATACAAAATCTCTCTTTCCGGCTCCCCCGCCCCGCCTTC
>CAZYTI010000422.1:0-4778 GCA_964650065.1 uncultured bacterium | reverse complement strand
CGAACCGCGAACTTTATCTGAGAACACTGCCACGGAATCCATCACGTCCTTTTCATTCACACCGGTACTATCAAAGACCCTCTCCAAAATCCGATTCTTCATTCGTATGTTCTGAATCACCTTCTCCTTCAATGCACTGTCATCGAGAAGATCGCCCATTCGAATCCCGATTCGATTGATCTTATCCGCATACGCCGGTCCGATACCTCTGCCTGTCGTACCAATGGTCTTTCCGTCTTTGTGCTCCTCAAAAGCTTTCTCTATGAGATGGTGATACGGAAGAATCAGATGCGTGTTCATACTGATGAAAAGTCGATTGATGACATCAATTCCTTTGTCCTCTAAAATCCTGATTTCTTCCATGAAAGATTCAGGATTGATCACCACACCATTACCAATGACACATTGCGTATGGTTCCTGAGAATTCCTGAGGGAATATGGTGAAGAATAAAGCTTTCCTCACCGAACTTTACGGTATGCCCGGCATTGGGACCTCCCTGATATCGAGCGACGATATCGACATTCTCACCCAGGAGATCAACGACTTTTCCCTTACCCTCATCACCCCATTGCGTACCCAATACAACCTGAACCGGTACCGGTTCATTTAACAAAGCTGTCAACGGCCTTATCCTCGTCTTCGAATAATGAAAACACCCTATCCATTTTTGTGATCTTGATGAGATCGAGAAGTCTCTTTTCGAGATGGAGGAGCTTTAGATCACCCCCACTGTTTCGAACCGTCGTCAATCCGGCGATGAGAATGCCCAATCCCGAGCTGTTCATATAATTGACCCTTTTCAGATCGACCACTATTTTGTTTTTATTGTTTTTGATGAGATCACGAAGCTTTTCTGTCAGTAATGTGGCATCGGGACCTCCCACCATCTCTCCGTCGAGAGTGAGAACGACAACGCTATCTCTCTCCATTGCTGTAAATTTCATTGCAGTCCCTCTATAACTATTGTGTAGTTTATCTTTTTTTCTTGGCCATTTTAAGTTCTCTTTTCCCACCATGCCGTGCCTGCCATTCCAGCACCACCGGACTCGCCACAAAGATGGAAGAATAGGTTCCCACGATGACTCCAATCAGCATGGCAAGGGCAAAGCCTTTAATCACTTCACCTCCAAAAAGAAAAAGAATGAGGACGACGCTAAATGTGGTTAAAGAAGTCACAATCGTTCTGCTGAGACATTGATTGATGCTTTTATTCATGATCGTGGTCAGATTTTCGCTGCGAAGGACCTTTAAGTTTTCGCGGATCCTGTCATAAACAACGATCGTATCATTCAAGGAGTATCCCACGATCGTTAAAAACGCTGCAATTTCCTTCAATGAAATCTCAAAATCTAAAATACTGAAAATACCCAGGGTGATGATCACATCGTGAAACAGGGCAGCGATAGCACCCATAGCGAAGATAAATTCAAAACGCCATCCGATATAGACGAGGATGAGGAGCAGGGCGATAAATATGGCTAATAGCATCGTCCTTCGCATTTCACCACCGATCTTGGGCCCGACGGTATCCCTCCCCAGAACTTCATAAGGCACGTCTGGTAATGACTGCGAAATCGCCTCCTCCACCCTTCCGGCCATTTCTGCAGCACTCACCCCCCTCTGCTGTTCTACATAGATGAGGAATTCATTGGTGCCACCAAATGTTTTAATTTCACTGGTGCCCATTCCAATGGTTCCCAGAGCATCTCGGATTTGGGCTGTTGAGACGTCGCTCTCAAAGCCCAGTATAATGGAGGTCCCGCCTTTAAAATCAATCCCATAATTGGGCCCTCCACGAAGGACCATAAAAACAACGCCCACGAGGAATAAAGCGAGGGAAATAAAATAAGCAAATCTTCTTTTTGAAATAAAATCAATATTAGGTGTCTGGAAAAATTGCATACCATCCTTCCTTTACCGGTTATATCCGCTTCTACAATGAAATCAAATACTTAATTTCGCTAAGGTGCGTCTTGTGGTGATATGTGTAAAAATGACACGTGTAACGACCAACGCTGTAAACATACTGACGACAACACCAATGGAAAGGGTCACTGCAAATCCCCGTATGGGACCGGTCCCAAATTGATACAGAACCAGGGCCGTGAGGAGTGTCGTGATATTCGCATCCAAAATGGTTTTAAAAGCCCGGGAATACCCGGCGTCGATTGAGGCTCGAACCGTCTTGCCGGTACGGAGTTCCTCCCGTATACGCTCAAAGACAAGGACATTGGCGTCGACCGCCATACCAATGGTGAGGACGATGCCCGCCACACCGGGAAGGGTCAATGTGAATCTGAACTGTGCTAAGACAGCCATGAGAATGAGTAGATTCATCAAAAGGGCCACATCGGCAATCATACCCGCCATTCGGTAGTAGATGATCATGAATATGACGATAATGGCCATCCCGATGAGTGTGGAGTATCCTCCCCGTCTGATGGAATCCTGTCCCAGGGAAGGACCAATGGTGCTTTCCTGAATGATTTCCACGGGCGCGGGAAGCGCACCCACTTCAAGGACGATGGATATCATCTTGGCCTCTTCCATATCCGGAATACCGGTGATACGGGATCTCCCGTCGGGTATCTTGCTTTGAATGGTGGGTGCGGACACCACCTTGTTATCCAGTACGATAGCCATCGGTTTTTCGATATTGGCCGCAGTCACACGGGAAAATATCCTTGCGCCCTGTCTATTCAATGTAAAATGAACCTCGGGCTGCCCCGCACTCTGTACGTCAGAACCAATGGTGACACGTGCATTTGTCAAATATTGACCGGTAAGTTCCGCCTCTTTTTTCACCAAAAAAAGCTGTTGATAACTCTTATCCGCAACCTGGAAGGGCTCTGAACCCCATAAAAATTCTGCATCCCGGGGAATAAGCGCCTGGACTTCCTCTAATTCGAGGATACGGTTGACGGCGTTGACGTTCTCAATGGGCACACTCACGTCTGTTCCACGCTGACGCATTGTCCGAAGTAGTGATATGAAAGGATTTTCTTCAAAAGTCTGTTCATCCACCAGAAGCGTTGAATCCTCTTCTGCAGGAGTCTCCATGGAGACATCCTGGTCACCAAAAAGCTCGCTGACACTGACGACCTTATCCTGGCTTTCGGTCTGTGCTCTTTCTTCCCGGGTGGTATCTTCTTCCGTTGAAACCACATCCTCTGTTCCACTCTCATCCTGACTTGGGACATCGCGTTTTTGAGCCACTTCCTTGTCTATTTTTTCGATGACCTCGCTGTAGATCGCAGGGTCTTTCAGCATTTTAAATTCCAGGAGCGCCGTACTCTGGATGAGATCTTTTGCCTGATCAGGATTTGAGACACCTGGGAGCGCTATCAGTATTCGTCTCGATCCCAAAGGAGAGATATTGGGTTCGGAAACCCCGAATCGATCGACTCGATTTCTCAGCTTCTGAAGAGACCGTGCCATGGCCCCCTCGGCTTCATCTTCCAGATAGTTAACGACCTGTCTCTCGGAATCGTTACGGTCTCCCCAATACCGATTGAGAGGAAGGTTACGATCCTCAAAATTTTGTCTTAATATGGTGAGGAAATTCTCGGTACTCATATTGAGTTCTTCCCTGCACTGCTGGAGTATCTCATCAAATTGCTCATCCTTATTATCGGCCAACTGTTCCACCAGGGCGGGAAGATCCACTTCGAGCACGAGATACATGCCCCCTTGAAGATCCAGTCCCATGCTTATGGCTTTTTTATTTAAATCGTAGAGTTTTCCCTCTGCCTCCAGTGTATTTTTCTCTTCAGCAGAAAGGGACCAAAAACGATAAGTCGGCCACAGTGCATAGACTGCCCATAATAATAAACATATAATAATGACCGTTTTGGCGATATCCTTGCCTCGCATAAGCATATCCTCCCCGAAAAAACGGTTCCTACCTAAGGAACCGTTAAATTAGTAAATTTAGAATATAAAATATACCCTATTTATTAATAATTTGCAAGAAATTTTTTCATTGGATTATCAGTATTCAATCGATGAGTCCACAACCAACTCCACAAGGTTCCAAACTGACAGATTCGATGTCGACCTGATTGACAGATCCCAGATTCACACCTAAAAAACGTTCACCAACCTCCTTGAACTGATGAGGTATATCGCTGACATAAAAGGCATGATCGGGGATGCGTCCCGTATTGTCGCTCATCCCCAAAACCCGCATTCTCTCTCCGACAAGTTTAGCCGTTTCTTCGGCCGAGTCAATAATGGTCACATCGTTACCCAGAATATTGCCAATGACGGATTTTAGAAGGGGATAATGGGTACAGCCAAGTATCAAAGTATCGACTTCCTGTGCTTTCATCGGTTCCAGATATATGGAAGCAATATCATGGGTAACGGCCTCATCCAGCCACCCTTCTTCCGCCAATGGGACAAAAAGAGGACACGCCTGAGAAACCACAGTCAGGTTTTCCCTGCGCGCTACCAACTTCCGATGATAAGTATCACTGAGAATCGTCGCCCGAGTGCCGATAACACCGATACGATTATTTCGTGTCGTTTGGAGGGCCGCTTTAATTCCGGGTTCCACGACACCCAGAATGGGTAAGTGGAATTTCTGAATCAATCGATCGAGAACCACGGACGAAACCGTATGACATGCCGCCACCAGCAGTTTGATATTTTTCTGCATGAGGAATAGGATGTCCTGAAGTGCAAACTTTTCAACAATTTGAGGTGATTTGGTACCGTAGGGTACGCGTGCCGTATCTCCGAAATAAACGACACTCTCATGGGGCAGCCTGTTAA
>CAZYTI010000421.1:0-4787 GCA_964650065.1 uncultured bacterium | reverse complement strand
CGCCCCCTTCCATTGCGGATTGCGTAGTAGGGCGGCCGGATGATAGGTCACAATCATGGGTATGCCTTGAAAATCTTTCACATCACCCCGAAGACGACCTAAAGAATCGGTCGTCTGAAGAAGGTTCTGCGCAGCGATTCGTCCTAACGCTAATATAATTTTTGGTTTTATAATATCTATTTGTGTCAGAAGAAGCGGCATACAGGTTTCAATCTCCTCGGGTAGAGGATCACGATTACCCGGTGGTCTGCACTTGAGAATATTACCGATGTAGACCTCATCTCTCTGAAATTCGATGGCCGTGAGAATCTTGTCCAAGAGTTGTCCTGCCTTCCCGACAAAAGGTTCTCCCTGACGATCTTCATCCTCACCAGGAGCTTCACCAATGAGCATAAGGTTGGCATCAGGATTTCCAGCACCAAAAACGAAACGCTGCCTGCTGGTGGAAAGTCCACATTCACTGCAATTCTGAACAGTGTGATAATATTCCTCCAACCTTTTCTTCTTTTTCGGTCCTTGATTTGATATTAGGATGTCCGGACGATCAAAATAAAGGATGTCACCGTAAAGCTCCTTATGATGCCTCAGGTAATTCCGAGTTTGTTGGATGATTTCATTGTGACTTTCCGGAATCAGATTTCTCCTTCCTCGTTCAAAAGATTGTCTACCTTATCTAATATCTTCTGTGCAACCTCCCATTTGGGCATCAAGGGAAGTGGATCGGTTTTCCCATCACGATCAATAAGAATCACTCTGTTGGTATCTTCACCGAATCCAGACCCAGCTTCCAGGGGATTATTTAAACATATCAAATCCAATTTTTTCTTGAGAAGTTTCTGCTTCGCAAAATTTTCACCATTTTCTGTCTCCAGAGCAAACCCGACAACGATACCATTTCTGCCTTGTTCGGCAACCATCCGGAGGATATCCGTAGTGGGCTCCAGATGAAGATTCCATTCTCCTTCTCCCTTTTTAATCTTGTGATGAGAGGTCTCTGATGGTCGAAAATCGGCTACCGCAGCCGTCATGATGAGGACATCATTTTTCTCCCATTCATCGAGTATGGCATCTCCCATTTCCTGGGCCGTGCACACTTGTATCCGCTCAATCCTCTGGGCAACTTCCAACGATGTAGGGCCACTCACCAACGTAACTTCAGCTCCTCTCAGGGCAGCCTCCTCGGCAAGTGCATAACCCATTTTCCCGGATGAATGGTTAGTTAAATATCGAACAGGATCGAGAGATTCTCTTGTGGGACCTGCCGTAATCAGGATCCTTTTTCCTTTCCATTTGTCTGATCCGAAAAGGGCCATTTTTACACCATCCATAATCCGGTGGTAGTCCGCCAGACGGCCTGGTCCTACGGCTCCACTGGCCAACTCACCCTCTTCCGACACGACAAAAGAATACCCTAAATTCTGTAACTTTTTGCAGTTGGAAAGATAAATGGGATTTTGAACCATCTGATAATCCATTGCCGGGGCGAAGACAACGGGTGCACGTGAAGCCATGACAACTGTTGTTAAAAAATCATCGGCTACACCAGATGCTACCTTACCAATGACATTCGCCGTAGCCGGACAAATGAGTAAACAATCAGCCCACTCCGCCACACTGATATGTCTCGTTTTTACGACACGATGTCTCGGGAATAGCTCTGTAATAACTTCATTCCCGGATAAGGTTTCGAACGTCAACGGGCCCACAAACTCTCGAGCAGCGTGGGTCATCACAACACGAACGTCCGTCCCCTCCCGCTTGAGTCTCCGGAGTACTTCACATGCCTTATAAGCAGCAATACCTCCGGTAACTCCCAACAGAACATGTTGGTCTAGTAACCGCATCACCTATTGCTTACCGTTGTCCTCACCTTCATCGGAATCAATATATCTATGTTCAATTTTTCCGTTGAGCATATCTTCCATAGCCACTTTCGTTGGCTTGGGATATATTTGGTGTTCCCTCTGTAGCGCTTCCCTATCGATTTCAACGTCATCAAAATCTTCATTATCCCTGGTATCCGATGGGGAAGGCGAATCCATATCCATTTCAATTTGGAGCTTCTGCTCATCGGTAACCTGACGAGCCCTGCGAAACAAGATCGCAACAGCCTCATAAATATTATCTGCTCTTTTGAGCAATTCTTCCAATGAGATATCTACCATATACAATTCCCTCATTTAACTTGTTAATAGCCTTGAACAATTGCTTTGACTTCCTGTACCGTATCTTCTAACCTATTATTAATCACCTGAAAATCGTACTCATCCGCAATTTGGATTTCCTTCTGTGCTATACGCAGTCGCTTGGCCAATGCTTCGCTGCTCTCAGTACCCCGTCCGGTAAGCCGAGTTTCCAGGACACGCATGGAAGGGGGCAAAAGAAAGATGAGTACGGCGTCTGATTGCTTCTTCTTTAAATTCAACCCACCCTGAACATCAGTGTCAAGAAGGATTTTTTTTCCTTCTCGCAGTAATTGATCGATCTGACTCCACAAAGTACCGTAGTATTGGTCGTGTACCACGGCCCATTCAACAAAAGCTTTCTGCTCAATCTTCCTACAAAAGGTTTCCCTATCGAGAAAAAAATAGTCCTCCCCATCTTTCTCCCCCTTTCTGGGTGGTCGTGTTGTCGCAGACACAGAATAATAAAGATCCGTATTTTTTTCTAGCAAAGCCTTGATTACTGTGGTCTTGCCCCCACCAGATGGAGAAGATAGAACAAAAAGCCTCCCTTTCACGGCATTCATACTCTACTCTAAATTTTGGACTTGTTCTCTTAGCTTTTCGATTTCCTCCTTCATTTGAACAACAATATGGCTAATTTCAGCGCTTGACGCCTTTGAGCTGATCGTGTTGGTTTCGCGATTCATCTCCTGTAACAAAAAATTAAGCTTCTTCCCGACAACAGCCTCCTCTTGCATGATCTGATAGAAAAGACGGTAATGGCTGCGTAATCGAACACATTCCTCGGTCACATCCATCTTGTCGGCCATAAGCACAATCTCTGAATGAAGACGTTCTTGACTTATTTCTCTGTCCCTTAACAACTTTTGCACCCGTTCGATCATTCGACGATGGGCATCGGGGACATTCTCCCTCGCCATATCTTCAATCTCACCAATATGCTTTTCCAATGCGTTAACACGACCCACAATATCCTCCGTCAGCGCTTCGCCTTCTTTGTCTCTCATCTCTTTTAAGTCTGTTAATGCAACCACCAATGCTTCCCTTACACCTTCCCAGGTTTTCTCACCCACTTCTTGTTCCCGAAGGGGTTCAAAAATCTCAGAGAAATTTAGGAAATGCTCCAAACGCAGGTCTTCCTGGATGCCGGTGACACCCCGAAGCTCTTCCAATAAACGATGAATTGCCCTGGCTTTCTCCGAATCGATACGGATGTCTAAAACTTCATCCGGCTCTCCACGAATCGATATCGTCACATAGAGCTTTCCCCGTTGAATTTGTCTCTTGATTATTTCTTTGACTTTCTGCTCATACTGGGAGAGAAAAGAAGGCATCCGACACGACACCTCTAAGAAACGATTATTGACAGATTTTAATTCGATGCCAATCGTCGTTCCATTCTTTTGTATCTCCCCTAATCCAAGACCCGTCATACTTGAAGGCATTTAAATCGTTCCATCCCAAACTTAATTAAATAACAGAGAATACCGAACTTATATTGTACAAAATTTCACAACAATAGTCAACAAAAAATTTCATTTTCTCTCATGTTTTTATGTTATTTAGCTCCTCATAAATTCAGGAATCGCTTTTTATCCCATAGGAGGGTAATAGAGATCCTGTGGGTATTTCCCAAGTCAACATGCCTGGAGAAACCATAGTCCACATGAAAAGCTGAAACCTGGAATCCGGCACCTGCAGTGAATCGTCCTCTGTCTGAACCTATGCGCATGGCAATCCGATTCCGAAAATTCACCTCGACACCACTATGAAAATCGAGGTCCATTCGGCCAATGGATAGTTGCGTTGCCAGCCCCCGATTTTCAAAACCCATATCGACATCCAGCACCGGCAATAAACGGAAAGCCCCCCACTGGACCGGATATGCCAAACCCAATCTCAGATGTGGAAGGATCAATTCTTTCTCTCCACTGTTCCATGCCATTAGGGTGGATGTTCCATCAACCAAAACCAATCCCAATTTCAATGACCGGTAGGGATTCCATCGAATCCCCATATCAAAACCAAGCCCCCAGGCATTGTGTTCTCCAGTACTCTTTCGAATCAGCTTTACATTGCCGCCGAACGATATCCTTTCGGATCTGGCTTTGGCAAAGGAGAACACAAGCGCCATCTCCGAATCGTCCACGATCTTGTAGGCATAAACATCGTTCTGTATCCTTCTTCCTGCATCATCGATATAGAATTCGCCGATTCCTCTGGTTGGATCTCTCAAAGCCGTAAAAGGAATTCCATCCACGCCCAGACGAAGAAAGCCCAAACCAAAGGCCATATTATCTTTAAAAGGCAGGCCAACTCCTATAAAGTCATAGTTGACAATTCCTGTAAAACGTTCAGCATGCATCCCGTGAATCTGAGCGGTTCCCATGCCCACCAATCCAGCCGGATTCCAATATATGGCAGTCACATCCTCTACCACCGCCACAAATGCACCCCCCATACCCAATGGCCTGGCTCCCACTCCCGTTCTCAAGAATTCACCACCATACTTGGATACCACGACTCCTCCTTCTGCCAGTGGTGGTAGCACGAGGGTGAAAGTAATGCAGAAAATAATATAAACGAATCTTTTATCTAACA
>CAZYTI010000420.1:0-4802 GCA_964650065.1 uncultured bacterium | reverse complement strand
CCGTGACGGTATCCCATGTGAATCAATTGAATATGGATCGGTATCTTCGCATGGACGGCCTGGCCTATAGAGTCATGCCTTATCCGGTCCAGCAAATCGATCCTGAAATCCTCAAGGAAAATCTTATTGAAAATTTTCAGTACCGGGGATTAGGCAATCAAAAAATCTTTTATAATACGGGTACAATAAAGCTCTTAATAAATGTCCGACAGGCATTTCTCCAATTGGCCCGATACTATTTTAACAAAGATAAAAAAGAAGACGCCGCTTTTGTCTTGGAAGAGATGGCCAGGATGGTGCCCGAGGAAACGATTCCCTATGCTCATGAAAGAATTGCTCTGTCGGTGGCCGAACATTACGGTCGGGCAGGACTCGATCCTGAATACGGGAAGCGAATGCAGCATGTGATACCCGGACGTCAATTGACACATCAGGACCGGGTCTGGATAGCCAGTTACTATTCTCAGGTCATTCAGGATTATGAACGGGCAGAAGAAATTTTCCTTGAATTAATCGAGGAAAATCCCGACGACGTTCAAGCATATTCGGGTCTGGTTCAAACTTACCGGTTTGCCCTGAAATATGATAAAGGTGTTGCCCTTTTGGAAAATTGGATCATGCGCCATCCCACAGATCCCAATGCCCAGAAAGAATTGGATGAGCTGAGAAAATTGGCGAGTCCGGATTCTACGGGTATTCAATGAGCAATTGAGGTTGGATTGAGACGTCAGGCTGCAAAGGTATCCATTATCATCCCTCACGCCAAGGGTAAGGAAATTTTACGCCATTGTCTGGGATCCTTGACAAATACGAATTATTTGTTTTACGAAATTTTGCTTGTAGACAATGGGTCCACGGATGGCAGTCGGGAAATGGTGCAGGATGAATTTCCATGGGTCCGAATTGTTGAGACAGAAACCAATCTCGGTTTTGCCGGAGGATGCAACCTGGGTATCCGTGCCTCACAGAGTCCATATGTCGTACTTTTGAACAACGATACAGAGGTTACACCCAATTGGCTATCACTTTTGGTGGATGCCGCCGATACCGATGCAACCGTTGGTGCCGTTCAGCCCAAGGTACTGTCATTTCAGAATCGCCAACGATTCGATTACAGTGGTGGTGCAGGCGGGGAGATTGATCTGTTCGGCTACCCCTTTGTGTGGGGCCGGCTCTTTGATCATATGGAAATAGATAATGGGCAATACGATCATCAACGACAGGTGTTTTGGGCTACGGGTGCAGTTTCACTCATCAGGCGATCGGCCCTAGATCGGGTGGGACTCTTGGAACCATCTTTTTTTGCCCATATGGAAGAGATCGATTTGAACTGGCGGCTCCAATGGGCCGGGTATCATGTCGTTACCGTACCCAGTGCAGTCGTTTTTCATCAGTCCGGTGCATCTCTGGGACAACATCAATTTCAGAAGATGGTCCTGAATCACCGAAACAGTCTGGTTATGGTTCTGCGGAATCATACGACAAGTACGCTTTTGTGGGTTTTTCCCATCAGACTTCTATTAGAGTTGATAACGATAGTAGTCGCCCTGGGCCGTGGCCAGCCAAATCGGGCAATGGCTGTGGTGAAAGGTTTTTTAGGGACACTTTTTATGTGGAAGATCATCCTCAAGGGTAGAAGAAAAGTCAAATCCATCCGATGCGAGCGAGAGGAGGTGTTGCTCCATCGCATGTACCGGGGGAGCGTGGCCCTGGCATACTTTCTTCGCGGCGTTCGCAGGACTGGAGATCTTCTGCCCTGATTTGTTCTTTAATAATTTTTTAGCGAGTAATTCGAAATAGTCTTTAATCGAGGAGAGTGGTCATGAAATCGTTTAAATGGTTTATTATTCTCTTGAGCCTCTTTTTAATCTTCTCATGCAGTCTTAAACCAAGGGGTTGGTGGGAAGAGGGTATTATTGCAGTGATGGCCGATTCCACGGACTGGGAAGCCCTGAGTGGTTTGCTCAGGAGCACTTTCGAGCATGTGGTTCGTACGCCACAAATTGAAAAATCATATATCCTGAAATATGTTTCCAAAGAAGATTTTTCACGTTATTCAGAGTATCGCTACCTTATTTTAGCGGCGACTCTGGAGTCAAATGGGGAAATAGGTGAGATTGTCTCAAAGGCATTGAGTAATCCAGAGGTGCGAAAGGGTGTAGAAGACGGTGAATATTACGTAATCCCATACCCGAACCAGTGGGCAAAAGATCAACTCATGGTGATTCTGGTTGCTAAAGATATGGTCACATTGCGTGAAAAGATTGAAAATAATTCGGATTTTATCTATGGAATTTTTGATGCCGATTTTCAAAGTCGCTTGATAGAGGATATGTATGAAAGAGGCGAGCAAAAAGATCTGGAAAATCGTTTTATGACCACATATAGCTGGAAAATCAGGTTGCAACGAGACTTTCATTTGGTGCAGGAGTTTCCCAATGAAGGTTTTCTGTGGTTTCGCCGTATGTATCCCGAGAGATGGATTTTTATTCGATGGATCAATGGTGGCGATACGACCCAATTATCGCCAGAATGGGTCGTTGGGGAGCGAAATCGTATTGGTGCAGAGTATTACGGTGGTGATCGTATTGAGCAAGAGTATTTATTCTCATATCGATCTACATTTCTGGGACGTGATGCCCAGATCACTACGGGTTTATGGGGCAATGATTTGAAGGTCGCTGGTGGCCCCTTTAGAAATTATACTTTTTATGATCCCTTAGCTCGCAGGACATACATGATCGATGTGGCTGTTTGGGCACCAGGACGGGATAAGGTTCCTTTTCTGCGACGTCTGGATATCATAGCCCATACATTTCGAACGGTATTTGATGGAGATACAGAATTATGAGTGTAACAAGCGGTATTCAAGTGGCTGTTTTAATGGGCAGCCTTTCCGATGAGCCAGTGATGAAGAAATGTTTAGACTATTTGGATTTTTTCGGTATCTCTTACGAGGTACATATCCTCTCGGCTCATCGAAATCCTGAGAAGGTCGATGCTTTTGCCAGTGATGCTGAAAACCGGGGTATTCAGGTGATCATCGCGGGTGCGGGTATGGCTGCGGCCCTGCCTGGTGTCATAGCGGCCCGTACGACACGACCCGTGATCGGTGTTCCTCTGGAAGGATCGGCCCTGGGCGGACAAGATGCTCTCTATTCAATCGTACAAATGCCGCCAGGTATTCCTGTGGCTACTGTAGCCATTGGTTCGGCTGGTGCAAAGAATGCAGCTGTTTTAGCGGCGGAAATATTGGCCCTTCATGATATGGAATTAAAGAAAGTATTGATGGCTTTTCGTGAAAGCGGCAGTAAACTCTGAAATGAATTGAAGTTTAATTATTTGAGTAAAAGGGGAGTCCGGTATTGATGAAAGGTGATGAACGGAAATTGGTCATTCTTCCGACTTATAATGAAGTGGGTAATATCCAGGAGATAATCCCACTCATATTCGCCCAGGCAAAGCAAATCGAAATATTGGTCGTGGATGATTCTTCACCCGATAATACGGCAGCAGTCGTTGAAAAATTGCAGGAGAAACACTCAAACTTGCATCTTATCAAGCGTCAGGATAAACTGGGTTTGGGAACAGCTTACGTGACTGGATTCCGTTATGCGTTGGAAAAGGGATACGATTTGATTTTTGAAATGGATGCCGATTTTTCCCACGATCCAAAAGAAATTCCTCAATTTTTGAAAGTCATTCAAGATAATGATCTTGTTATTGGATCCCGATACATCAGAGGTGTGAACGTGGTGAACTGGCCCATGTCTCGTCTTTTACTCTCGTGGCTGGCAAATCTATATACCCGTATTGTCACCGGCCTTCCTGTCAAAGATAATACGAGCGGTTATAAATGTTTCAGACGGAAAGTCCTGGAGACGATTGATCTCGACCGTGTTCATTCCGATGGGTATGCTTTTCAAATTGAGATGAACTTTAAAGCCTGGAAAAATGGGCACAGATTGCTGGAAATTCCAATCGTTTTTGTAGATCGATACATTGGTGTATCCAAGATGAATCCCGGCATCGTTCGGGAAGCAGTCTGGATGGTATGGAAACTTCGGATTTTAAGTCTTTTTGGAAGATTATAGTGTATGGTTCGGCTTTCAATTATAATCGTTAATTACAATGTAAAGCGGTTCTTAGAACGCGCTTTATTGTCGATTGAAAAGGCGTTAAAGGATATATCGTCTGAAATTTTTATAGTGGACAATGGTTCCGGTGATGGCAGTATACAAATGATTCAGGACAGATTTCAGAATGTCACCCTCATAGAGAATGACGGAAATGAAGGTTTCGCCAAAGCCAACAACCAAGCATTAAAGAAAACAAACGGAGAAATCATCTGCCTCATCAATCCGGATACTTTGGTGCAGGAAGACACCTTTCAAG
This sequence comes from uncultured bacterium, assembly GCA_964650065.1. Lineage (GTDB taxonomy): Bacteria > Zhuqueibacterota > QNDG01 > QNDG01 > DSAB01 > CAZYTI01. Next base: position 407 of record CAZYTI010000420.1, on the reverse strand, counting down.
TTTGTTTGGATTATCTCGACAGCCATACCGATGTCGGTGGTGTCGGATGTAAGATTTTAAACCCGGATGGGTCGTTGCAATTGGCTTGCCGCCGAAGCTTTCCCATGCCCTGGGTTGCGTTCACCAAGATGGTTGGATTGAGTCGTCTTTTTCCCGGGAGCAGAGTCTTCGGTCGATACAACCTGACATATTTAGATCCTGACGAGACCGCAGAAGTTGAGGCCATTTCTGGTTCTTTCATGGTGATCAGGCGTCAGGTTGTCGATGAAGTCGGTTTTTTAGACGAAGAGTTTTTCCTGTATGGTGAAGACCTAGATTGGTGTTACCGAATTTTTCAGGCCGGATGGAAAATAATGTATCTTCCCCAAACTCAAATCATACATTACAAAGGGCAAAGTACAAAAGAG
>CAZYTI010000419.1:2951-4804 GCA_964650065.1 uncultured bacterium | reverse complement strand
AACCTGAAGAAACCTGGTGAATCAGTTTGAATTGAAATCAATGTCTTCGAGGCAGGTAATTTGCCAGCGGCAAAATGGAATGTCATCCAGTGTATGATATAAATATTTAAAAATGTATAAGGAGGAAAAGATGACAGATGCTCTGAAGCGCTACAATGAATACATGAAACAAATAAAGTCCGAGAAGATACCCCAATATGAACCTTATATTGGGGAGCGAGAGAAGGAGTACGTGAATGATGTTTTGGAGAGAAATTGGTTTTCAGAAAGTAAGTATACCAGAATGTTTGAGGAAAAAGTGTCAGAATTTTGCGGTATCCCATATTCATTAGCCCTGTCCAATGGGACAGGCGTGTTGATTTTAGGCCTAAAAGCCCTGGGTATAGGAATTGGAGATGAAGTAGTCGTTCCATCTTTTACACATCCTGCGGATGTGAATTGTATTGTTGCAACAGGTGCGGAACCTCGATTTTGTGATATTGATCGTAATACTTATACGATCTCCCCAGAATCATTCCAATCTGTCATCACTGAAAATACAAGAGCGGTGCTTGTCGTACATTTATATGGTTTTGCCGCTGAAATGGATCGTATTTTAGAAATTGCCAGGGAGCATAAATTGTTTGTCATTGAAGATTGTGCCCAGGCATTGGGAGTTACTTATAAAAACAGGCATGTAGGTACATTCGCCGATTTTGGTATGCTCTCATTTTTTGCAGATAAGACAATGACAACGGGTGAGGGTGGAATGTTAATTACCAATAATCAAGATATCATAGAAGAAGTCAATATGTATAAACATGATGGAAGAAGAGAGAGAGGGATCGATATTATCGAACGCGCAGGCTATAATTATAGAATAACCGAATTGCAGACTGCGGTAGGCGTTGCTCAATTTGAGAAATTATCATTTATCATCGAAAAGAAGGTAAGTAACAACAAATACTATCATGAGTTATTATCGAATCGATCAGATATTAATTTCCCAGAGGCAGGGAGCGATACTTTCCGAGTCCCTCATAGAGTGCTTATTGAGGTTGAAAATCCTGAAGAATTGAAAAACGAAATGGCACAAATCGGAATTGGATGTCGTCGGTTTTATATTCCAATGCATCGCCAACCCTGTTGCAATAAGCCAGGAGTATTTCCAAATTCAGAAGGTGCCTATTCCAGAGGATTATGTCTACCTTCCTCTCCTATGCTTAAGAAAGATCAGATCGAATTCATTTGTCAGAATATCGTTGATTATTTTAAGAATAAAAACTAGAAAGGAATACAGAAATGTCAATAACACCACTCAGACCTTATTTTAGCCCCGATGATATTAACTTCATCTTAGATGAGTTCAAAAACATCCTGAATGGGAATGGATTTCTAACCATGGGAAAATTTGGTAAGCAGTTTGAAGATGATTTCGCTGCATACCATGACAAGAAATATGCCATCTCATCTAACAGTGGGACATCTGCTTTGGAGATCATATGTCGAGGTATTGATGTGAAAGGTTACGAGGTAATTCTCCCCACGAATACTTTTATTGCCTCAGCAAACGCTGTTCTTGGAGCAGGCGGTATTCCCGTTTTTGCGGATATCAATAAAGATATGGCACTTGATCCGGAAGATGTGAAGAAAAAAATCAGCCATAAAACAAAAGCAGTAATGACTGTACATATCGGAGGTTATATATCGTCTTCGATTGACGATTTAGTTGATTTATGTAAAAATAAAAATTTATTGTTAATAGAAGATGCGGCTCAAGCCCATGGAACGACATTGGATAACAAAAAAGCGGGTACCTTTGGCATCGCTGGCGGCTTCTCATTTTTCCCTACGAAAGTGATGACGACCGGAGA
>CAZYTI010000419.1:0-2941 GCA_964650065.1 uncultured bacterium | reverse complement strand
AAGGAGGTATGGTTATTACGGATGATGAGGAACTGTATCAAAGAGCCTTGTCGATTAGGCAATTCGGGAAAACCGGCAAGGGGATATACCAAAACTATTCCGAATTATTGGGTTATAACTGGCGGATGACAGAGGTTAGTGCCCTTATGGGTATCGTTCAATTAAAGAGAATTCAAGAATTCATTCAACGGCGCACCGAGATTGCAAATATTTATACAGAAAGACTGAAGAATATTGATTCTGTTGAACTGTTAAAAATTTCCGATAGAGTATGCCATAATTGGTTTAAATATATTCTATTCCTAAAAAGACATGATAGAGAAACGCTGCATTTAAAGCTGAAAAATGATTACGGGATTAATCTCAGTGGGTATATATATGAGATACCTTTGCATCAACAACCTGCGCTAGATGAATTTAAAAATGGTCTTTTTCCAAATGCTGAGGATCTTTGTAACAGTCATATATGTTTACCATTGTTTTTCTCAATGACCAATGAGGATACAAATTACGTAGCTGACTCATTGATTAAATGCCTCGATTAATATAATATATTCTTCAAATTTTACTTTTAAGAATCCCATCGGAGTGAAAAGAATTGGTAGCAATTATTTTGGCCGGAGGTTTTGGCAAGAGATTGCGGAGTGTTGTCGATCAATTACCTAAACCAATGGCCCCTGTCTCCAATGAACCTTTTTTAGCGATATTATTAGATTATGCCATTCGTCAGGGTATAACCAGAATTTTTTTATCGGTGGGGTATAAGCATGAATGTATATTGAAATATTTTAATTATCGTTATCAAGGCGTGCCTATTACCTACATCATTGAGGAAAAGCCATTGGGAACGGGGGGGGCAATTAAGAAGGCATTGGATAAAATAAATTCTCAAAATGTATTGATTATGAATGGAGATTCATTTTTTAAAATTAATTTCAGAGATTTATATGGTTATCATGATAAAAACAAAGCACAAATGACCATAGCCGTTAAGGAGATTCACGGGGATAACAGGTATAACGATATCATTATGGATAATGACAATAAAATTATAGATTTCCAGAATGAAAGATTGGAAAAAAGTGGCTTTGTCCATGGAGGTGTATATATTATTAAAAATAATCTTTTTGATGGTTTTAATTTGCCTGAATCGTTCTCAATTGAAAATGATTTCTTAAAAGTAAATATACAGGATCTGGAAGTATTTGGATTTATTTCAGAGGGTTATTTTATCGATATTGGCGTCCCCGAGGATTATAAAAGAGCACAAGAAGAATTGTTGAGATGCATATAAACAAAGCTTTATTTTTGGACAGAGATGGTGTTATCAATGTATACAAGAGCTATGTTCATAAAATTGAAGATTTCGAATTCATGGATGGTATCTTTGACTTATGCAGAATTTTTCAAAACAAAGGATATTTATTATTTATCATAACGAATCAAGCAGGTATTGGGAAAGGATACTATTCAGAAGAAGAGTTTGCCGTATTGAATAAGTGGATGCTGGATGAGTTTCAATTAAGAGGAATAATCATAAAAAAAATTTATTATTGTCCCCATCATCCACAAGCAGGAATCGATTTGTATAAAACTGACTGTAAATACAGGAAGCCGAATCCAGGTATGATTCTTAAGGCAAAATCAGAGTTTGATTTGGACCTCACAAAATCAGTGTTAATAGGCGATAGGCGATCGGATATTCAGGCTGGTATTGTCTCAGGTATTAAAACGAATTTTTGGATTAACAAGAATTCGACAAAGACCAAATATCGTACTGGGGGAAAAATCATTATCGTTAATAGTTTGAATCATATTATTCAGTTATACGAAAATAGTTAACCGTACTATTGATTGTATAAGATATTGTCAAGTTTGTAATCAATCCCTTCTGGCACAAGGCCTTGAGAATGATTCATTATATTACAACGAGAGGGATACTATTACTAAAAAAGATTTTAGAAATGATGTTGGAGATTCAGTAATGACCAATCATACCTCAGAGTTTAATGATTCCTTGCCGATTTCGGTTGTTATCGTAACTGAGTTGCTCAGATCGGATGATCTTCAAAAATGCCTTGAATCGTTGGCAGAACAAAAAACGAATTTTAAATTTGAGGTCTTAATTCTGGCCCATGGAGAAAAACCATTTAATTTGCAACCCTGGCTATAAAAGGATTTGGCAATACAATTGATCAGGGTTGGCGAGACAAATTATTGTTTAAAACGAAATGTAGGTGCAGAGAAATCTAATGGTAAGATTGTTGCATTTGTCGATGATGATACAATTCTAACATCAACGTGGATAAATGCAGTAGTAGATGGTTTTAAGAGTGAATGGAAATATGCAGGAGGACGCATTGAACCTATATTTGAAAGTGCCATACCCAAACCATTGAAAGGGTATGAACGATATATAGGTGGTTTCAATTATCTTCCGGATAGTGGATATTCTACAGAAACAATAGTCGGATGCAATATGTTTTTTAACCGTCAGTGGTTATTGGAAATGGGTGGATTCGATGAATATATTGGTAGAATGAATGCAGATAAATGGAGGTATCGTGGAGCGGTTTATGGGGGCGATGAAACGGAAATTTTACGTCACCTCGAAAAACACCAGATCGGTTTTATTCCCGATGCCAAATTATACCACAATATCCAGAAGAATCGCATCAATTTTAATTTCATTTTTAATAGAGTAAAAGGTATGGGGCGCGTAACATGCTACATCGATTCGAAGAGTGGGATTAAAAGATATTCTATCATTAATAAATATATTTGTCTATTAAAGAGTATCATCATATTAAAAAGAAGGATAGTTTACAAAAGAAATTACTTATTTATTGACGGCTACCTTGGTGAAACTAAATAATATTCTATAGGAAAATTAAAAATTATGAACATCAATCTGGTTCGTTTGTAGTAGAGCCAAAAATAA
>CAZYTI010000418.1:0-4804 GCA_964650065.1 uncultured bacterium | reverse complement strand
CGGCACCCCGTGTGCTCTCTGTGATGCTGCCGCAGTTCAGGTCATCATGGATCGTGAAAAAGCCAATGATCTGAACCTTAAACCCATGGCACTCGTGCGGGGTTATTCTTTCGTGGGAGTCGATCCTAAATATTTTGGACTTTCACCGGTTAAGGCCATTCCAGCAGCCCTGGAACAGGCAGGACTCTCTCTTAACGATATTGAACTGATCGAATTGAATGAGGCCTTTGCTGCCCAGTATATTGCCTGTGAGCGAGAGCTGGATTTGGATCGGGATAAGGTCAATGTACACGGTGGGGCCATCGCCCTCGGTCATCCTGTTGCAGCCACAGGTTCGAAAATCCTTACAACCCTGCTCTATGCGATGAAGCAGAGGAGTGCGACCCTGGGTTTGGTTAGCCTCTGTATCGGTGGTGGCAATGGAGTGGCTGTGGTCGTTGAACGTCTAAATTAATGAGGTGTTTTTATGGATATCAAAAAAGTTTTAATCGTCGGTGCCGGTACGATGGGAGGTGGTATTGCCCAGCTCTGTTCCCAGAAAGGGATTGAAGCGGTCGTCACAGACATGAACCTGGAGTTGGCCGATAAGGCCATCGCGCGCATTGAAAAGGGACTGAACAGGCGAATCGAAAAGGGGAAAATCACGGAGGCTGATAAGCAGGATGTACTGTCCCGGATTTCTGCTGCAGGTGATCTCTCTTATGCCGGGGAAGCGGACATTGTCATCGAAAGCGTCATTGAGGATCTGGAAATCAAGAAAAAAATATTTGCAGAATTGGATAATCTTGCACCGCCCGATGTGATCCTGGTCACCAACACCACGTCTCTTTCTATCAGTGCCATGGCCGATGTCACCAGCCGTCCGGATAAAGTCGTACAGATGCATTTCTTTAATCCGCCAGTCATCATGAAGCTGGTAGAAATCATGCCTGGAAGCAAGACTTCCCAGGAAACAGTAAATGCAGCGGAAGCGTTTGGTATCCAATTGGGAAAGGAGCCGGTGGTTTGTGAATCGGAGGCTCCTGCAGGTATCGTCAGCCGCATTTTGGGTCAATTGCTGAATGAAGCCACATGGCTGGTTGAGACTGGCGTGGCAAAACCGGCTGTTATTGATAAGGCCATGACCCTCGGTGCCAACCATCCAATGGGTCCATTGCAGCTTATCGATTTTATCGGGCTGGATGTTCACCGTACTAAAATGCAAACGCTGCGTACCGTATTGGATGACCCCCGTTATCAGCATCCTCCCCTTGTCGACAGGATGATCGATGAGGGCAAGCTGGGCAGGAAAGCCGGCCGGGGTTTTTACGATTATCAAAAGGGATAATGATGTTTGAGAATATCATTCTTGAGATTGATGGGCCCATAGCCACGTTAATCATCAACCGGCCGGAAAAACGGAATGCGGTCAATAATGCCGTTGTCGAGGAGATTGACAGGGCATTGGACCAGCTGGAAAGCGATCCCGATTGTCGGGTGCTTATTCTCACGGGTGCCGGGGAAAAAGCCTTTGTTGCCGGAGCGGATATCCATGAGTTGGACAAGCGAGATACCCATCTTGGCCGGACAGAGACACGACGCCGGCAGGAAGTCTATACGCGTATTGAGCAATTGGAAATTCCATCGATTGCAGCAATAAACGGATGGGCTTTAGGGACCGGACTGGAACTTACACTGGTTTGTACCTTGAGGGTGGCATCTTCAAAGGCAAAAATGGGTCAGCCAGAGGTGAAATTAGGTATCATTCCCGGTGCCGGGGGTACGTTCCGGCTCCCGAGACTCGTGGGTCTGGGTCGGGCCATGGAGATGGTCCTTACTGGTGAACCGGTCACCGCAGATGAGGCGCTCACAATGGGTCTGGTCAACCGGGTGGTGCCACCTGAGAAGCTCATGGAGGAAGTCCGGGCATTAGCCGATATATTGGTTGCCCGGCCGAAATTGGCAGTCCAGTATGCCAAGGAAGCCATACTTCGGTGTAGTGAAGGGGCCCTGAGTGCGGGCCTGGCTCATGAGTCTTATCTGCATGCACTCTCCTGTGGCACAGAGGACAAGCGGGAAGGCGTGGCATCCTTCCTGGAAAAACGGGACCCGATTTTTCAGGGTCGATAATTTCGTAGATTTAGTGATCAACCACGGAATTTCACGGAAAACACGGAGATACCCTTGTCTGTCTTTTTCCGTGGTTCTCTGTGATCGTCCGTGGTGGATATGTTTAGATAAAAATAGAGGAGTGTATTATGAAAGCTGCCATATTTGAAGGAGCGAAACAACCGCTCCGGATTAAGGAGATTGACAAACCTGCCTTAGGACCGGAAGATATTCTGATTAAAATTGCCGCTTGTGGTGTATGCCATACGGATCTCCACTACATCGATCATGGGACGCCGACGTTCAAACAGCCTCCCATGATCCTTGGGCACGAACCATCCGGGCATGTCGCAGAGGCAGGTGCCAATATACAAAAGTTTAAAGAAGGTGACCGTGTTTTAATTCCGGCCGTATTGACCTGTGGTTACTGTGATTTCTGCCGGACCGGACGGGAGAATATCTGTGCCAACATGATGATGTTGGGCAATCATATCGATGGCGCCTATGCCGAATATATAAAAGTACCGGCGAAGGATGTCTGCCACCTTCCCGATGAAATTCCCCTGGAAGAAGGAAGCATCATCGCCGATGCGATTTCCACACCATTCCACGCTGTGAAAAACCGGGCGCAGGTTAAACCGGGTGATACCGTGGTTGTTTTCGGATGTGGAGGCATCGGAATCAATATTGTACAGGTCGCCGCAGCGGTTGGCGGTTCAGTCATTGCCGTGGATGTCCTGGATAAAAAACTGGAAATAGCAAAGGAATTCGGAGCCACGGTTACAATAAATCCGACAAAAGTCGAAAAGTTGGGTAAGGAAATTAAGAAACTCACGGGTGGAGGAGCCGATGTGGCAATTGAAGCCATCGGAAAACCGGAAACAATGACCGAGGCTTTCGGGACCCTGCGAAGAGGCGGCAGATTGGTGGTGGTCGGTTTCTTCGGTAAAGATCTTACCGTAAGTGCAGCAAAAATTATGTTTTTCGAGATGGAAGTCGTCGGCTCCCTGGGATGCCGTCCCACGGACTATCCGAAACTGATCGAACTGGTGAGACTTGGAAAAATCAAGGTAAAAGAGCTGGTGACGAACCGATTCCCTCTGGATCAGATTAACGATGCTTTTGATCTCCTCCGAAGTGGAGATGAGAATGTGATTCGGTCCATTGTGATTCCATGATCGGGTTTTATGGAAATGAGCTATATACATCAAAATATTTAAATAGGATGGAACACGGATTTAACGGATTAAACGGATAATCACGGATTTTTTATTAAATCATTTAAAAAATTCATGTGAATCCGTAGCATCCGTCCCATTCGCGTTTAGTACAAATATGGATACACAAGAAGAAATCAAAGAAATCAGACTTCAAGGTCGGGGCGGACAGGGTGTCCTCACGGCCGGTGAGTTGACAGGGAAGGCAGCGATATTAGAGGGAAAATTTGCTCAATCCATTCCGACTTTTGGCCCTGAGAGGAGGGGAGCCCTTTCTTCTTGCTCGCTGAGGATTAGCAATCGTCCCATCCTTTTAAAATGTAGTGTGACAGCGGCAGATGTGATCTGTATCCTCGATCCCACGATCTGGCATTTTATCAACGTAACAGCAGGTTTTGTTGAGAACGGTCTGTTGATTTTCAATACCACCAAATCACCCGATAAGATTAAAGAAGAATTAATTAACGGGAAATACGGATACAGATTCACTTCACAGAATTGTTCCGTGTTTACAGTCGATGCCACGGGGATAGCTCTTGATATCCTGGGAACAACCATTACGAACACGGCCATGATGGGTGCTTTTACCAAAGCCACGGGGCTGGTTCAAATGGAATCGGTTGCCACTGTTTTTATAGAGAAATTCGGAGAAAAGGCTGACTTGAATATTCAGATGGCGACGCAAGCTTACGAACGTCTGGTCGGTAGTTGCGCTTAGTGAATGAATAATGTGTATAAGAATTTTTAATATTGGAAAAAAGGGATATATGGGATATAGGGGAAATAAGGTATATTTCCATTATGTCCGTTATATCCCTTATAACCCAATCTATCTATGATTCTTTTAAACATTCAAGACCTAACCTACTCAAAAATCGGAGCGGTCCCATGGGTATGGAAAAATACGCATTTTTCGTAAAGAGAGCCAAGAATACATTGACCTATGATCCTGGTTGGTCGGAGGACAATAAAACCGGGGCATGGCGAAGCGTTCGACCGGTTGTCAATTTGGAGAAATGCAACGGTTGCTCACTCTGTTGGCTTTATTGTCCTGATGGGTGTATTACCAGAGACGAGATTGAGATTAATTACACCTATTGCAAGGGATGCGGCATCTGCGCCGAAGAATGTCCACAAAAGGCAATTGTCATGGAAAGGGAAATGGAATGAAAAAGGAATTCTGGAGTGGCAATATGGCGGCAGCGCATGCGGCGAAATTGGCAAGGAGTCAGGTCATTGCCGCTTATCCTGTTACGCCTCAGACGCATACAGTGGAGTATCTTTCCCAATTTATCGCCAATGGTGAACTGAATGCCGAGTTGGTCAAGGTCGAATCGGAACACTCTGCACTTTCAGTCTGTGCCGGTGCCTCTGCAGTAGGTGCCAGAGCCTTCACAGCGAGCTGCTCACAGGGGCTTCAGCTCATGAGTGAAGTGCTCTATTTTACTTCCGGGATGCGCTTCCCTGTGGTCATGGCCATTGCAAACCGAACGCTATCG
>CAZYTI010000417.1:0-4808 GCA_964650065.1 uncultured bacterium | reverse complement strand
TGATTAGTGAGTTGTGAATAGTTATGTTTATTTTCATTACCACTCACCAATAACTACTCACCACTTACCAGTAACCAATCACCAGTAACTACTCACAACTCACCAAATTCCATGAGAGTCTTGATCATTGATGATGAAAAATTGGCCCGGTCTCGTTTACGTCGGATGCTGGGTAAGTATGAACAGATCCGGATCGTGGGGGAGGCCAGGAACGGCAGAGAAGCGTTGAAGATGATTCGTGACACGCGGCCGGACGTATTATTTCTGGATATCCGGATGCCGATGCTTTCGGGATTCGAAATGTTGGAGAAGCTGAAATCCTCTCCCTATATCGTCTTCACAACGGCATATGACCAGTATGCCCTCCGGGCCTTTGATGAAAATACGGTGGATTATCTGTTGAAGCCCATCTCAGACGAGAAGCTGGATCGGGCCATTTCCAGACTGAGTGATATCGTGAATCACGGAAAAGCGGTTCCGTATGATTTGGAGAAACTCATTCAGATCCTCCGTCAGAAAGAAGAAAGGATGAAACGATTTTCTGTGAGAGTCGGAGATCGAATTTTGCTCATTCCCGATAAAAAAATTGTCTTTTTTCAAGCTGAAGATAAGTACACATTTTTGAATACATCCGGGGAGCGTTATTTCGTTCCATTTACATTAAAGGAGCTGGAAGTACGATTGGATCCGGATCTCTTTGCCCGGGTCAACAGGGCATTTATTGTGAATATCGAGCATATTTCATCGATGGAGCGATGGTTCGGAGGTAAAATTCAGTTGGAAATGAAAAATAAAAAGGAGGTGGTTGTTACCAGTCATTATATGAAAGCGTTCAAGGAGAGAATTCATTTATAGCCCACTTTAGTGCTTTCCCCCAGTTGAATCTCAAGATCATTAAGCGACTGTGATCTATCATAAAAAATATAAATTTGCTTGGCAACCTTTTCCAGAAAAGTACGTCTAACTAAATATAGAACTTTTAATGAAGTTAATAGAACTGGGGAGGTTGCCGATGAAGAAAATTATCTCAGTTATCCTCTTTTTCATTTTTACGGTCTCAGCGTTCGGTCAAGGGACCCGGTGGTTTGAAGGTTCTTTAGACGAGGCCAGGGAGCAGGCGAAAGAAGATGGAAAGCTCGTAGTCGTTTATTTCTACTCGCCTATGTGAGGCGGCTGCAAATTGCTGGGTCAGCAATTTTTCAGTGTTCAGAATTACAGTAATTTTATTCATCAAAACTTTATCCCCGTATATGCCGTCGTCGAAGATGATTTCGGCCAAACCATTCGAGAAAAATATCATATTAATGGATTCCCCTCTACGCTCATCATCCAGCCTGATGGATATTTGTATGATATCCTGACGAATTATAAAGATCCGGAGACTTTTCTTGGAAGAGTCAAAAGTTCCCTTGCCGGCGAAAATGCTTACGCCTCCTTGAAACAACAGTACGATCAAAATCCGAATGATTTAAGAAAAATATTTGCCTTGGCCAATAAACATTTTGAAATGTGGCAGACGGATAAAATGGCTGAATTGAGCAAGGGCATATTGGAGCGAAAGAGTGAGGCTAATCAGATTGAGGTGTCCTTCAACGACAAAATGATCAACCTCTATGAAGTTTCCAAATACGCCGTGGCGAATGGGATCTGGTCCGAAAAACGGTCACCCAAAGGATTGGAAGCATTTCGGGCTGAATTCACTAATAGTGTACTCATGGATGATACGTATTCCGCTCTAAGCAATATCTATCTACGATTGCCCGTTTCTGAAGAGGGAGAAGCCTTTTACGAAGACGTGATTGAAAAATATTCCGATAATCCCCAAATGCTTGATACTGTCGTGAGGTATTTCACGAAAACCGGTGAACATTTGAAGCAAGGTGAATCAGTCATTAAAAAAATCCTAAAGTTGGAGTCAGAAGCGCGTCAATATCGAATAAATGCTGCAGATTTCTACTTGACGTATGAAAAAGGAAAGGAAGCCTTGAAAATCTACGGAAAAAAATATATCCGTGCTTATTTGGACGATCCCGGAAGTTTGAATCGTTACGCGTGGTTTTGGGCGACGCGAGATAACAATTTAGAAAGTGCACTCAAAACCATCCAGAAGGCTGCTGAACTGGATCCCAAAGATGACAACCTCCTGGATACCATGAGCATGGTCTACTGGAAGATGAAGAATTACAAGAAGGCCATCGAAACTGAAGAAAGAGCTTTACAGATGAATCCCGATAATCAGGGATATCGAGACCGGATCGAAGAGATCAAACAGGATATGGCCAAGAACGGAATTACACAGTTATAACAGCATATTTCGTTTTTATGATTTACCAAAAGGGCCTGGCTTTCCAGGCCCTTTTTCATCATATTGCCTTCCTATTTTATATTTAATTTCCTTATATTAATGTATGACCGGACTCCAAAAAGGGTCTTAAAATCCGTCCCTAGGCCGGCTTATAATATTTCCGGCCTGAAGATTGGACTGTTTAAAATAATATCACTTTATAAGGATATCATCTTTGGAGAGATGGAAAATAGGCCAGCGCTGGATCAGTACCATGGAGCCTGAACTGGGGCTGGGTATTGTGATTGAAGTCGGTGATCGTAAGATCACCATTCATTTTCCTGCCAGCGAATGTACCCGCCAATACGCCATTGAGAGTGCACCCCTCCAGCGTGTGCGTTTTCAGGTCGGAGACAGTGTGAAGGGACAGAGGGGGGAGCATTTTTGTGTGAGACATGTCGTAGAAAATGAGGGGCTTATTACTTATGTGGGTGATGATATAGACCTTTTGGAACCTCACCTCAGTGATTCCATCAGTTTTACCACGCCTCAAAGCCGTTTATTGAATGGTCTTGGGGATACAAATGCTGAATTTAATCTCAGATACGACACCCTGATAAACCAATGGGAACACAGAAAATCGAAAACGCGCGGTTTCATGGGAGGCCGGATCGACCTCATACCCCACCAGATCTATATCGCTGGTGAGGTGACATCCCGATACATTCCCCGGGTGCTTTTGGCCGACGAAGTGGGCCTGGGTAAAACAATAGAAGCCTGCCTCATTTTGCATCGTTTGCTCGTCAATGAAAAAATCAGCCGGGTCCTCATTCTGGTTCCCCCATCCCTGGTACATCAATGGTTCGTGGAATTACTCCGGCGATTTCATCTCGTGTTTCGTATTTTGGATGAATCGTATTGTCAATCTCTCGAAGGGACTCAAACGAATATCAATCCCTTCCAGGAAGAGCAATGGGTACTCTGTGATATCGATTTTCTGAGCCAGAGTGAAAAGCGTAAACAACAGGCAATCGATGGTCAATGGGACATGTTGGTGGTGGATGAAGTCCACCATCTTACCGAAGAGAATCCGGATTATCAATTTGTTCAAGCACTTGGCGAGAAAACACAGGGTATGTTGCTGTTGACGGCAACACCGGAACAATTGGGACAACGAAGCCATTTTGCACGGTTACGATTACTCGATCCTGCAAGATACCATGATTTTCGTGCATTTCAAGAAGAAGCAGAACAATATCATCGAACTGCCAGGATTGCCGATACGCTATTGAACGGCTTGCCGTTAGAGCACAATGATGAACAATTTTTATCGGAGTTCCTTTCAGAGAGGGAAAGCCGAGGAGAAACACCAAAAGAAACACAGGTTAGAGATAATGAGGTTCAAAGACAAGAGGTCATCGATGAACTTCTGGATCGGTACGGACCGGGTCGCGTCATGTTTCGAAATACACGGTCGAGTATACCGGGCTTTCCTGACCGTGTTGCCAAACGGATCGAGCTTCGGGGAAGTAATGAACATATAAAACGATTTGAAGAAGAATTTCGGGCCGATTATGGCGATTCTGTGGAAATGGATCCCTATGATTTGATGAAGGATCCCCGGATGGATTGGCTGGCTGATTTACTGCAACAAGAAAAAGACAGAAAAATACTTCTGATATGCCAATCGCCATTTAAAGTGAAAGCCATTGATGAAGCCCTCCGAGTTCGAGTCAAAGTGAAGGCCGGACTCTTCCACGAGGAGTTGTCTCTGATTCAGCGTGATCGAAATGCAGCTTGGTTTGCAGAGAAAGATGGTGCGCAGATTCTAATTTGTTCTGAGATCGGAAGTGAGGGGCGTAACTTCCAGTTTGCCCATCACATGGTCCTCTTTGACCTGCCATTGGATCCTGAAAAGCTGGAACAGCGTATCGGCCGTCTCGATCGGATTGGTCAGACTCAGACAATTTTCATCTATATTCCCTACGTGTCTGGAACGCCTCAGGAGGTGTTAATTCGATGGTATCATGAGGGTCTGAATGCTTTTGAGCGGAATGTACCCGGCGTGTATCAGATTTACAACCAGATGGGCGGACGAGTCAAAGACATTGCATTGAGACATGCCCGATCAAAAGATACGACTTCGGTTGAGCGACTCCTTGAAGAAACCCAATCGATCCGGGATAGGTACGCCGAATATATGAAGCAGGGTAGAGACCGATTACTGGAACTCAATTCTTTTAAGCCAAAAGTGGCAAATGATCTCATTCATCGGATGGTAGAAATCGACAACGATCGAGCTTTGGATGAGTATATGGCCAGACTTTTTCATCATTTTGGAATAGAAACAGAAGCAATGGGAGGACGCACCCATAGACTCGATTTTAATTTACTCACGGATCCTGAATTTCCTATTCCCCCAATGCGGGATGAGCATGTCGAGGTCACCTTCGATCGAAAGAAGGCATTTAACCGGGAGGATATGGATTTCCTCACATGGGATCACCCCATGGTTCGGGGATCT
>CAZYTI010000416.1:0-4816 GCA_964650065.1 uncultured bacterium | reverse complement strand
GCACGGCGGGATCTGTACGGGGGACGTCGGGTGACTGGCGTTCCTACCGGGACAACGGTGGAGAAGCGGATCAGGAGAAAATGCATACCTGATACTCTGATACTCTGCCTACTGATCTTCTGATAACCTGATGTGCTTTACTAAGGAAGGATTTTCGATAATGAAAAAGACGATTATTTTTACAATATCATGTTTTACATGCCTGCTTTCTTTTGCTGCGGTACCAGTGGCAAATGCTCAGGATTGGCCTTGCTGGCGGGGGCCCCGTGGTGATGGAATCTCCAGGGAGACCAACTGGAATCCCAATGGTTTGCGAGGTGGAGCGAAAATTTTATGGAATGCCAATGTGGGGCAGGGACATTCGACAGTTTCAATTAAAAATGGACTGCTGTATACCCAGGGCGGCCGGTTTGTACAAACGGAAGATGAGAAAGTTTTTGAGGAAGGTGTTTTCTGTCTAAATGCATCCACTGGTGAAACAGTTTGGAGTTATACATATACTGCGGCGTCCATGGCCCATGCCGGACCTCGGTCCACCCCCACCGTGGATGGAAATACCGTTTTTGTTCTGGGATCAAAGGGACACCTGTTTTGCTTGGATGCGGAAACGGGTGATGTCGTTTGGAAGAAGGATCTTATCTCTGAAAAACTTTCCGGTGGGAGATAAAATCTATCTTTTTGGAGGCAAGGCGGGAAATAAACGGTGCCGGACTTTAATACAACTCATCGACGGCACACAGGCAGAGATGTGGAATCAAAAACAAATGAATGTGGCCTTCCAGAGCTCAATTTTTCATGAGGGATGTGTTTACGGAATCACGTGGGATAAGCGAAAACACCACTTCCAGTGTTTCGATCTGAATTCCGGTAAGGTCGCATGGGATCGAAGACTCGATGATTGGGCCGGTTTTACGCTTGCCAATAAGTACATCATCCTTCTGGAAGCCAACGGAGACCTGGCCATCCTCGAAGCATCCACCAAATCCTACAAGGAAATCTCCAGGGCCAATGTATTGGAGATGAATCATCCGGATGCTTCCGATGACCAACGGCTCACCTGCTGGACATCACCCGTACTCTGTAACGGGAAAATTTATGTTCGCAATACCTACGGGGATATTGCGTGCGTGGATGTGAGCCGGTAAGGAAATTATTTTAAGCGCCGGGATCGATGACCAGGAATTCTCGATAGTCTCATGTGATCCTCTCAAATAACAATTTTCCCTCTTTTTATTTTTCATAAAGCGACCCATTTTGACTCTTAACTCACCTTAGGGTAACTTACCATCCGGTAAGTTCGAATTACTTTTCCCTTGATTTATTGTATCAAATAGTATAAACTTATTATCATACGGATCATCAGTAAGTTCATTATCACTTCCAGTCCAAAATCAACATGCGTTTTCAATTGAAAAATTGCTCCCCCGATAAATCGGGATCGAAATGACAACGGATTTTTGTTCATGCAATACAACAATACGGGAGGAGAAGGGGTTGTGAGAACAATACTCATAGTTTTTTTGATTTCCTGTTTAAATGAAGGACCATTTGCCATCCAAATCAGCAGAGGAAATCAAAAAAACTATAATGATTGGGAAAATCCCCGGATGATCGGACGGAACAAGGAACCCGGCCATTGTACGTTGATACCCTATTCGAATATCGAAGACGCCGTGGAGGCCATACGGGAGAAGTCCGATTTTATGCAATCCCTGAACGGTGAATGGAAATTCCATTGGGTCCGAAAACCAGCCGATCGTCCGATTGATTTCTATCAATTGGATTATGATGTGAGTGGCTGGGACGATATTGAGGTGCCAAGCAACTGGGAGATGAAGGGATATGGGACTCCTATCTATTTGAATCATCCATACGCCTTTGAGAAAAATCCACCCCATATTCAGCACCATTACAATCCCGTGGGATCCTATCGAAGCGGTTTTACGATTCCGCCTGAATGGCAGGGGAGACAGATTTTTATCCATTTTGATGGTGTGGAATCGGCATTCTACATCTGGATCAACGGTGAGAAGGTGGGATACAGCCAGGGCAGTCGAACACCGGCGGAATTCAATATCACCGAATATCTGCACGATGGGATCAATGTCCTGGCCGTCGAGGTGTATCGCTGGTCGGATGGATCGTATCTGGAATGTCAGGACTTCTGGCGTCTCAGCGGTATCTTTCGTAATGTGTATTTGTTTTCGACGCCTTGGGTTCATATCCGAGATTTTGAAATCCAATGTGATTTGGATGCGCATTATTATGACGCCGTATTCACTGTCTATGCAAAGGTTCACAATTTTGGAGAAATCGCGGTACAAAATGCCAAAATCTGACAGAATTATGTAAAGAAAAGTTTCAATAGAGGTGTCCCATGAATAGACGCGACTTTATGAAAACCGGTGTAACCGGAGCGACCACAATCGCACTTTTTGGAACCCATTGTCTGAAGAAAACATCGAGAGAGAAGCCCAATATCATTTTCATTTTAGCCGATGACCTGGGATACGGGGATTTAAGTTGTTACGGCCGGACCCGCTTCCCTACGCCCAATCTCGATCGCTTGGCGGCAGAGGGCATGAAATTTACGGATCACTACTCCGGAAGCACGGTCTGTGCACCTTCACGATCGAGTTTAATGACCGGGCTTCATACGGGACATACTTACATCCGGGGAAACAAGGCGGTTCAACCCGAAGGTCAGGAACCCTTGCCCGCTTCCACAGTGACCATGGCCAAGCTTTTGAAGCAGGCCGGCTATACCACGGGGGCCTTCGGTAAATGGGGGCTGGGGCCGCCCCGTTCCGAGGGCGATCCCAATAACCAGGGATTTGATGAATTCTTCGGATACAATTGTCAACGCATTGCCCACCATTACTATCCCCGGCACGTGTGGAAGAATCAGGATAAAATCATTCTCATGGAAAACGAGGGAACGCGAAAAGGCGTTTATGGACCCAATCTCATTCATGAGAAAGCATTGGCATTTATCGAAAATAACAAAAATAGCCCCTTCTTCCTCTTTATGCCCTCAGTCATCCCTCATGCCGAACTCTTTGCCCCGGAAAAATATATGAAAAAATTCCGGGGGAAATTTGATCCTGAAAAATCATACAAAGGGACCGATTCGGGTCCGCGATTCCGAAATGGTCCTTATGGTTCACAGCCGGAAGGTCATGCTGCCTTTGCTGCCATGGTCACACTGCTGGATGAACAAGTGGGTGAAATCCTGGCAAAGCTGAAAGCATTACACATCGATGAAAATACCATCGTCCTGTTCAGTTCGGATAATGGACCCCATCTGGAAGGCGGTGCCGATCCCGATTATTTTAACAGCAATGGTCCGCTTAAAGGTTATAAACGGGACTTATACGAGGGCGGTATCCGGGTGCCCATGTTGGCCAGATGGCCGGGTAAAATCAAGGCAGGCAGTGTGAGTGAACATATCTCTGCATTCTGGGATTTGATGCCCACGTTCTGTGGGATTGCAGATGCACACTCACCGAAAGAAATAGATGGGATTTCATTTTTACCCACTTTATTGGGGAAGAGTCACAGCCAGGAAGAACATGAATTTCTCTATTGGGAATTCCATGAACGAAGATCCACCACGCAGGCCGTGAGAATGGGGAAATGGAAAGGCGTTCGACCAGGTCCGAGCCAGCCCGTTGAACTGTATGATCTGGAAAATGATATCGGAGAAAGTCAGGATCTGTCGGATGACCATCAGGAAATTGTTCAGAAGATGGAAGCCTATCTGGCGACTGCAAGGACAGAATCCGATATTTGGCATTTAAAGGATTCATAAAATAATCCTGACATAGAGAAATTTTTCCTTGACTTATTTAAGATATTATTTTAAACTATTGAATGTCGATGGTTTGGAATGCGTATCAGGAAAATGTGGGGACAGGGAATTTGGGATCTACTTAATGTCGGAGTTGAGAAGTAAAAAATATCATATCAAACGATACGATATTTAGGAGGACACAGAGGGGATAGAGAATTAAGGCCTTGTAATTTTAATAATATTAGTCATTTCTCTGTGGACTCCCTGCCTGCGGCAGGCAGGTGTGGTTAATTTTTGACAGTAGGTTTGGTAAGGACGGGAGACCGCGTATGGGTATACTTATCGTTGAAGATGATTACATCACATCTAAAATTCTCCAGGTAACCCTTGAAAAACATGATTATGAGGTTTTTGTGGTGCACTCGGGCCAAGAAGCCCTTGATTTCTTAGAAAATCATTTCGATGTTCAGCTTGTCATGACAGATATCCAGATGCCGGACATGGACGGACTGGAGTTGATAGCCATGTTAAAAGAGAGAATTGAATTAAAAAAAACACCCTTTATCGTATGCAGCAGCAGCAAGGAAAAGGATACGGTTCAGAAAGCCGCTGCCCTGGGTTGCACAGAGTATATTGTAAAACCGTTTAATTCAAAAGAGCTAATGAACAAAATATCCCGGATTATGAGAAGAGAAAAACAAGTGCTTCGAGATAAGAACAAAGTCAGGATCGAATTCTCGTTAAATTATGCCGAATATGAAGAGCTGTCCAAAAACTTTGTGAATCTGGTCTCTGAAAAAATCGTTTTATTAGAAGGTGAGATTGCCTCAGATAAAGTGGAGGAAACGATTCACTCGCTTTTAACACTTTCGGAAAGTGCCGCTATTATCGGTGCGGAACGATTGAAGGATTTTTTAGATCAAATGAGAGTGAAATTGAACACTCACGATTTCACCAATATTAAAGATGAATTCCCCATGGTACTGAGAGAACTTCGGGCACTGCGAAGCCGCTTGATGCCTT
>CAZYTI010000415.1:0-4832 GCA_964650065.1 uncultured bacterium | reverse complement strand
GAAGAAGGAGTTTTTGATGAAAACAGAATGTATACATAGATTCCTGGTGATCCTTTTGGTTGGACTCTTGGGATGTATTATGTTCTTCCCCTTTAATTTCTTTAATGGTCAGACTTGCATAGTCGACCGGTGGTTGAATTCAAATCTCATTTCAGTAACTACCGTTACATATGAAGCACGTTTGCATCGTTATGTGGTGCCGTATGGTCTTTTGTGGTGGGGAAGCATCGGATTATCGGCACTGTTTTTTAATAAAGTCTTTGTGTTAAGAAAGGAGCCTAAAAATGGTACGCGATCCCGTTTGCACCATGGAAATTGAGAAGGAAAAGGCCGCGGGATATAGTGAGCACGGGGGGCAGACTTACTATTTCTGTCACCCCAATTGTAAAAAACGTTTCGATGCGGATCCGGAAAAATTTATCGACAAGGATCAAACTCAAATCCAGAAGGAGATGCCGCAGTCTCCTTCGAAAAACGCTTCCAGTAAAAACCTTCAAATCGATGGGATGCACTGTGCAAGTTGTGTGGCAAGCGTCGAGAAGGCCCTGTCAGAGCTAAAGGGTGTGGAAGAAGCGACTGTCAATCTGGCGACCGAAACAGCACAGGTTGAATACGACCCTCGACAGGTAACGTTGGCCGATTTCGCTTCGGCAGTGGACCGGGCGGGTTATCGTGTCATTCAGGAGCAAAAAACGGAAGAAGCGGAAGCGTTCATCCGGAGTGAAATCGACCGGGATCAGGATAAGATCGATGTGGCCCGCAGAAAGATGATGTGGGTATGGGGAGTGACCATACCCATCATTGTCTGGATGATACCCGAGATGTTCTTCGGGATCGTCATCGGCGGCATGATCCCCCATTCTGTGGGTATGCTCGTATTAGCTACGTTGGCTCTGTTTGTTCCCGGGCGGGAAACGCTGAGGAGTGCCTGGAAATCGGCGGTGCATCTGGCACCCAACATGGACGTACTCATCGCCATGGGAACGCTCGGATCGCTTTCCACGGGAATCGTTGCCCTCCTTCATCACCTGGGGATCGGTCCTGCCTTTCAAAACTTTGCGGGCGTGGGTGCCATGATCATGGCATTTCATCTCACAGGGCGGTACATCGAGACCAAAGCCAAGGGACGGGCGTCTCAGGCCATTAAGAAGCTGTTGACCCTGGGGGCCAAGGAGGCCATTGTGGAACGGGATGGACAAGAGGTCAAGATACCAATCAGAGAGCTCCTCCAGGGAGACATCATGATCGTCCGGCCCGGTGAGAAGATACCGACTGACGGAATCATCATCGGTGGCGAGAGCAGTGTGGATGAATCCCTGGCCACGGGTGAGTCGATGCCTGTTGAGAAAAAGAAAGGCGATGCTGTCATTGGTGCGACCATCAACAAACAGGGTTTGCTCAGGATTCAGGCCACAAAAATTGGGAAGGAGACATTTCTCAGTCAGGTCATCCGTATGGTGGAGGAAGCCCAGGGATCCAAGGTGCCGATTCAGGCCTTTGCCGATCGGGTGACTGCCGTCTTCGTACCCATCATCATCGGTATCGCCATTTTGACCTTAGTGTCCTGGCTTGCCTTTCCCGGATTTTTCAGGGGCCTTGCGTTGTGGGCATCGGGATTCGTCCCCTGGGTGAATCCTGATATGTCGGCCACGGCCCTGGCCTTGTTTGCCACCATAGCCGTTTTGGTCATCGCCTGTCCGTGCGCACTGGGTCTGGCCACGCCCACGGCACTCATGGTGGGGTCGGGCAAGGGTGCCGAGAACGGTGTGCTGATTCGAAAGGGTGCCGCCATTCAAATCATCAAGGATGTGACGACCATCGTGTTAGACAAAACAGGAACCATTACCGCCGGAAAACCCGGAGTGACCGATATCATTGTGTCTGAAGGATTTGATGAGAAATCCCTACTTACATTTGCGGCCAGTGCCGAGCATGGGTCAGAGCATCCCCTGGGAAAAGCCATTGTTGAGTATGGCGGGACCAAAAACGTCGAATTCAAAAATCCTAACAAATTCAAGGCACTGAGCGGGCGAGGCGTCGAGGCTGAGATCGACGGTATTCAGGTTTTGGTCGGTACACATGAGTTTATGGATGAACACGGGGTATCGATTCCTGATAATTTACTGATGAAAAAATCAGCCCTGGAAGGTCAAGCCAAGACGGTCATGATGGTGGCTGTAGGGGGAGAGTTATTTGGAGCCGTCGCTGTTGCGGATACAGTGAAGGGAGACAGCAAGGATGCCATTCGTGCTTTAAAAGATTTTGGGATGGAACCCGTGATGATCACGGGTGACAACGAACGTACCGGCCGGGCCATTGCCGACGAGGTGGGTATTATCAATATCCTCGCCAATGTCCTGCCTGAAGATAAAGTCAATGAGGTCAAAAAGCTTCAAGAACAGGGAGAGATCGTGGCCATGGTGGGTGACGGCATCAATGATGCGCCGGCCTTGACCCAGGCAGATGTGGGGATCGCCATTGGAACGGGAACCGATGTGGCTATCGAATCGGGGGATATTGTGCTCATCCAGGGTGATCTCAGTG
This sequence comes from uncultured bacterium, assembly GCA_964650065.1. Taxonomy (GTDB): domain Bacteria; phylum Zhuqueibacterota; class QNDG01; order QNDG01; family DSAB01; genus CAZYTI01. Next base: position 2,288 of record CAZYTI010000415.1, on the reverse strand, counting down.
CTGTGGTCAAGGCGGTAAAGCTGAGTCGAGCCACATTTCGAAAGATCAAACAAAATCTCTTCTGGGCATTCTTCTACAATGTGATCATGGTTCCTATGGCCATTTTCGGTCTGATGCATCCTGTTTTGGCGGAAATCGCCATGGCCTTCAGTTCCATTAACGTAGTGACGAATTCCAGGCGGTTACAGCGAGTGAATATACAACCGGATTTTAAGGATAAATTGTAGGGGAGGTGGAGAATGAAACGGTTATCAAAAATGTCGACATTAGAATGGGTGAGTTATTTCATCTTTCAATTTATCATCCTCTTCTGGATCTTCGACAGCGGGCGAGCCCAGTCCGTTAGTCAAAATGAAAGACAATCCCTCGTCAAGCAGGGTTATGAAAATCGGGGGGATATTGAGCTACCGGAGCGCCCCGGTTTATTGGATTACGAAAAAGCCCTGTTGATCAATAACCCGGCCATTCGGACCGCATTTGGTCAATGGCGGGCCGATGTGAGTCGAATCGCGGTGGTCCGGGGTTTGCCCGATCCAAAGATCAATTTTGGATATTTTATACAGAATATTGAAACGGCCGTGGGGCCCCAGGAGTACAAGATCGGAATCATGCAGATGATCCCCTGGCTGGGAAAACTCAAAGTTCAGGGCGATATCCAGGCACTGAAGGCCGAGGCTGCCTTTCAAAACCTGCAGGCTGTCATTGATGATGCCTTGCTAAAATTACGAATGATTTATTACGATTCCTACTACCTGGAAAGAGCCATCGACATCACACAACAGAATTTCGAACTGGTTAACAATTGGGAAAAGGTCATTCTGACCAAATACATGACCGATATGGCACGTCATTCGAACCTGATTAAGACCCAGATTGAGGTCATCAAATTACAGGACGACCTTGAGACTCTGATCCTGAAACGGATGCCTCTCCTCGAGTCTTTCCGGACGCTGCTCAATCTGCCATCTTTAACCCACGTCATGCTCCCGGAGAAGATACCCTATCATGCTTTCGCGTATACGCAGGACGAAATGAAAAAAATTGTATTGGAGAATAATCCCGGCCTCAGACAGTTGACAGCCATGAGCCACGCCACAGACAAAACGGTGAACAGAGCCAAGATGAATTTTCTGCCGGATTTCAGCCTGGGTGCGGATTTCATCGGTATGGGTGATAAATGGAATGCGGCCGGCCAAAACGTTCCTGAGAGTGGAAAGGATCCCGTGGTTCTCATGGGTTCGGTGAATATTCCCCTCTGGGTGAATAAGCAGGCCGCAGGGGTGAATGCGGCCAGGCACATGAAAATCGGAGCCGAATCGAAGGTCGTCAGCAGGAGGAACGATGTCGTTGCAACCTTGGAAAGGTTCTGGTTTGAGTTAGACGATGCGGCCCGGAAGGTGATTCTATATCGTGATATTTTAATTCCCAAGAGTCTGGAGTCGTTAAGGGCATCGGAAAAAGCCTACATTGGTGATGAAGCCGATTTTCTCGATCTCATCGATGCCCAGAGACGTTACCTCCAGTTTCAATTGATATTGGAGCGTGCCCTGGTCCGTTTTCATAAATCGAGGGCAAGGATAGAGGCTCTGGCAGGGAGGTCGTTATGAAGAAGTCGTTCAAGAGACAGGGAGAAGGACTGAAATCTGTTTTTTTGACATTACGCGGTTTACCGAAACTGGTTTGGGTCTGCGTTGTACTGGCCTTTATCCTGGGATTTCTGATCCGCGGAAGCGGTGGGGGACACACTCCGGACAACATGGGTGCTGGTGAACATGTTCATGATGAGCAGGAAGTCGAATGGTGGACATGCTCCATGCATCCCCAGATCAAACTTCAGGAACCGGGTCAGTGCCCCATCTGTTTTATGGATCTCATTCCCATGGAAACGGAAGATACCGGCGACAGTCCCTATGAACTGAAAATGTCTCCTACGGCCATGAAGTTGGCGGAGATTGCCACTGCCAGGGTATATCGGAGTGATGCGAAAACAGAAATCAGACTCTCCGGAAAGGTGGAATACGATGAGAGGCGTCTGGGGAAGATTACGGCCTGGGTGCCGGGCCGATTGGAGAAACTCTATGTGGATTATACAGGTGTCTCGGTGAAGAAGGGTGAACCGCTCGTTGAACTATACAGCCCGTCGCTGTATGCGGCCCAGGAAGAACTCCTCCAGGCAAGAAAATATACTTTGCGGGCAGAATCCGTACTGGCTAAGGAGTCTGCAAAAATGATATCAGAAGCAGCAGAGGAAAAACTACGGCAACTTGGATTGACCGATGCACAGATAG
>CAZYTI010000414.1:0-4835 GCA_964650065.1 uncultured bacterium | reverse complement strand
CACCGAAACCTTCTTTTTCGCTCTACGCTCCTCGCCCCACGCTCCACTTTCGTCAACATTCACCTATTTCACTACTCACCTCTCACCAATCATCACTCACTCATAATTAAGCGCTTCCATCCGCCCAAGGCGGACTTACATATCATTCGTATTTTAGTGACTCCACCGGATTCGCTTTAGCCGCCCGGATCGATTGAAGCATCACCGAGACCAGGGCAATGACCAGGGCCAGCAGTCCTGACAGGAGAAATATCCAGATGCCCATGGAAGCACGATGGGCAAATCCCCGCAGCCACCTGCTCATGGCGAACCAGGCGACAGGCCAGGCAATGAGGTTGGCTGCCACCACCCATTTCACAAACTCCCTGGACAACAAAACCACAATCCCAGACTCAGAGGATCCCAGCACTTTCCGGATCCCGATTTCCTTAGTTCTCTGCTCAGAGATAAACGAGGCCAGTCCGAAGAGACCCATGCAGGCAATAAAAATACCAATGAAGGCAAAGGTCCTGAATATCTGACCAATACGCTCTTCGAACCGGTATTGACTGTCGAACTCGGCATCCAAAAAGAACAGCTCGAAGGGATGATCCGGAAACCATTCCTGATAAATCTTTTCGACCGTGTCCATGGTATTGTCCAGATCGGCCGTATTGACCGTCAGTGTGATATATCGAAACGCCCGCGGCCAGATCATGATGAGGAGGGGTTCGATTTCATGTTGAAGACCCTGCCAGTGGAAATCCTGAAAGACACCCACGATGCGATTCTGGTCTTCCCAGATAATCTTATTGAGAGCCTCATCAGGCGTCGACCACCCGAAAGTCCTGACCGCTGCTTCGTTGAACAGAATCGTTCCGTAAGAAGAATCTGAGGCGAGATGCTTCTGGAAAGTTCTCCCTGCCACCGTTTGGAGACCGAAATTTTCGAAAAAGTCATAATCACAGAACAGGCAATTGACCAGTTGTTTCTTTTCCGCCTGCTCTCCGGACGGCCATGTCCACCAGACATTCATTCCCCGGCCCGGTACACTGGATGATGCCGTCGCCTCTTGCACGGCAGGAAATCGGAGGAATTCACTCTTAATGGCTTCAAAATTCTGAATCATGGTATCACCACGCTGGATGGGCAATACCAGTTTCTGCGCTTTATGAAAACCGAGATGCTGTGCTTTCATGTAGCCGAGTTGCCGACGGATGGTAAGGGTACTGATAATGAGTGCGATGGAAATGGTAAATTGTAGTATGACAAGACCCTTACGCATCGGTCCTCCACGAGCACCCAATCGGAGACGGCTTTTCAAAACCGAAACAGGTTTAAATGCAGAGAGGAAAAATGCAGGATAAGTACCTCCGGCAATACCGGTGAATATGACCAAAACAAAAATACCTAAGAGCATTTTCGTAGCGAATAACTCTTTAACAGTAAATTGCGTGAGTGCCAGTGAATTGAAAATAGGCAGACCCAATGTCGTCATGATTAAAGCGATGACCATTGCGATGAAGGATAAAATCATGGACTCACTCAAAAATTGCTGAATCAACTGAGACCGCTGGGCGCCCACGACTTTACGTACGCCCACTTCGCTCCCCCGGCCGGAAGACCGGGCTGTGCTGAGATTCATGAAATTTACACAGGCAATGATCAGAATCAGGATGCCCACACCGGAAAATATCGTCAGATAAAGTGGACTCCCCGGCGTATCCAACTCCCAGGTCAAATGGGAATGCAGATGGATATCCGCAATCGGTTGCAAAAAATTGATATATTCTACATTGTCTTCGTCTTCACCCTCTGCGGCACCCTTGATGAGAGTATGGGACAGAGGCCGAATCAGGTTCTCAAACTGCTCCACGTCGGTACCTAACTTCAGTTTCACATAGGTCGGAGTCACTGGATGCCCTCTCTCCAACATTTCATTATCCTTTAATGTTGAATAGGAGAGGAAAGCCCGATATTGGAGATGCGTATTGGACTGAGGATCTTCCACGACACCCGTCACCTGAAAATCATAATTTCCCATAACTGTCTGAATGGCCATGGTCTTACCCATGGGATTTTCACCACCGAAATATTTTGCAGCCGTACTTCTTGTCAATACGACCGTTTTAGGGTCGCTCAATGCCTTGCCCGGGTCCCCGCTGATAAAGGGTGTGCCGAACAGGACGAAAAATTCCGGATCGGTATATCGAATCAGGGATTCACGGAAGGGTTTTCCTTCTTTGACGACGATGGCCCCGGACCATTGCGTCATACGCGCAACCGTTTCCACCTGGGGGAACTGCTCTTTCAGTGTGAAAGCCAGGATCGGTGTATTTGCCGGTTCACCGTCCTCCCCGGCCGGGCCGATGGAACGAATAGAAATCCGGTAAATACGATCATAATCGGGATGATACCGGTCATAACTCATCTCAAATCGGACATAGAGAAGTATCAAAATGCAGCATACCAATCCCAGGGCCAGACCCAACGTATTGATAAAGGTAAATCCCTTGTACCTCTTCATATTCCGAAAGGCGGTTTTTAGATAATTTTTAATCATGGTCCATCTCCAGATGAATGCATTCAATGCCATGGACGGAAATATCCGAAAGATATGAAAGAGCAGCCACACCTTCGCCCGTCTTGGGTTTTGTTCAGCCACATGATTGTACATCTCCTCCATATCGCCCAATAAACCATAGTGGGTCCGTCTTTTCACAAATCTTCCCAGCAGCCAGAGACTAAAACGATGGCTCTTGTTTTTGACCGATTTCATGATGGTTTTTCCACGGCCAGGTTCAAGTCGGGAAGCCCCTTCCAGAAAGCTTCCTGGGCTTTTCTTTCATTCATCAGTGCCTCTTTTCCATACCTGGTAAGTTTATAATACCGCTTACTCTGCCCCCCCCGTACAGCTGTGGGTTCCCCTTTGTAAGCGTTGAGATACCGCTTCTTCACCAGCCTCTCCAGAGGATAATAGATACCGCCGATGGCTATTTTCTTGCCCGTGATCTCAAGAATATGCTGATAAATCGTGAGTCCATACGCATTATCCCCCAACTTCCACACCGACAGGAGAATTTGTTCTTCCAGTTTGGTCAGATCGGACATGCCGCCTCCTCATTTTATCTTTTCAGAGTTTCTGAATATATTAACAAAAAAATATCTATTCAGATTTTCTGAATAGTTTATGAATTATAGTATCATACGTTGAATGGTGGAAAGGGTTTCAATTTTTCCGATAACCGTGGAAGTCATAGATTCCGCAGCGGCCCGAAACTAACCAATGCAAAAAATTTACTTGCTTCACAAAATACTTCTCACTACATTGTATTACAAATGAATACAAATGGAGTATTAATATGACTACAATATCAGTTAGAATTTCCGATAAGTTGAAAAAAGCCCTCGATACGATCGCTAAAGAAACCGAACGATCGAAATCCTTCCACGTGCAAAAAGCCATCGAGTTTTATCTTAAAGAACAAGCAGATTTTCAAATTGCCCTGGATCGATTGAACAATTCATCCGATTCGATCATTTCCATCTCTGAAATGAGGGAAAAACTTGAGTTATAAAATATCATTCAAATCTTCAGTCTATAAAGATTTAAAAAAGATAGACAAAACGAAAACAGAGCAAATTCTTGGTAAGATTGAGAAAGAACTTACAGAGAATCCAGACGCTTTCCCTCAACTGTCAGGTAAGTTTTCAGGCCTGAGAAAGTTCAGAGTAGGAAATTACCGTATCATTTTTACGCTCATTGAAGACACTGTGCTCATATTACGTATCAGCCACAGAAAAGATATATACAGATGATACTTTATATTATAAAACCACTCCCGTAGAGGCTCCTGCCTCTACGGGAAATGCGGCCGCGTCTTTAACGGCCGTGGGTTAGCCTGACGCCGGCTCTTGACTAGGTGCCATGGCCGAGGCCGAATAGCTCACTCACAAACGCCTTCAGGGCTCTCTCCATCCGATCACCCTCGACTTCGATGGCATCCCCGTGCCCACACTCGAGTGACACCAGGCGCCTCACCCCTGCTGTGGTTCCGGCGAGTGCCTCAGAGTGCGAAAACGGTGTTGTACTATCCTGCCGACCATGAAAGAGGAGCCACGGGAGCGTCAGGGACGTCGCCTTATCGAGGTTCTCAAATCGATTTCGAACCACCAGTCCTCCAAGCGCTGCGGGCATCCATGGATAATGAACACTGCCCCACGCCAGGGACGAGATGAAAGCGCCTTCCGTTATCAGACCGGCCGGGGCCATCTCCGTCGCCAGTTGTATCGCAATCGCTCCGCCTAATGAATATCCGTAGAGGACAACTCGACTTGCTGGTACACTCCGGATCTCGCTGAGGTATTGCCATGCCGCACGCGCATCGGCGTAGACTCCAGCTTCGGTGGGTTGCCTCTTCTCCGAAGCTCCGTACCCTCGATATTCCACGGCGAGCACGTTGAGACCCACGCTGCGGAAGAGGTCGTACATGGCAAAACCCTTCTCGTCCGCGAGTCGCCCCCCCCGTCCGTAGAAGTAGATGACCCAGGGAGCTTCAGGTGCCTCGGCCAGTCGACTCTCCAGGAGGAGGATGCCTACGCCGTCATCGGTCGTCACCCGGACCGTGTCCCATGGAATCGAGACTCGACCACTGATGATCAAACGATCTTCTCCGTCGAGATCGGCTCCGATAAATGCGATGGAATTCTCATTCACCCGAAAATACACGAGGGCCACCCCATAGAAGGCTACAATGAGGAGCCCGAGGGCTATCGCAATACGACGTAAGAACTTCTTCATTTGATCCTCCAGTTACCATCTCCCGCAGAGGCAGGAGCCTCTACGGGAGATGGTA
>CAZYTI010000413.1:0-4840 GCA_964650065.1 uncultured bacterium | reverse complement strand
AACTGCTGATGATCACCTGGATTGAGAGCCACCTGACCGGGAGTTACTGAGATACTGTCCAATGGAGCCGTGACGTGCGCCGTGGCCGTTCCGGTCACCGCACTGCCACCAACAGACACCGTTATCGTATAATCACCCACGACATCCGGAGCCGTAAAAAGACCACCCTCGGTGATAACGCCACCATCGGCAGCCCAGACCGGCAGGACGTATATCTCAGAACCGGCGCCATCGAATCCATGGGCCTCGAACTGCTGCTGATCACCTGGATTCATATCCACTTCTGCGGGTAATACGTCTACCCGAGCCAGGAATCCTGCCACAGGATCGCCTGCATAAAAGGCCCCATAAACATCGATACTGTCACCATCGGCGGGTATATCATCTTCGTATTCGTAGGCGACAAGAAATGCATTCTCGAAAATACCATGGGCCGGTGCCGGATACCACATATTCCCTTCGTCGGGTGTTCTGTTGCTTGCGATGGGAATATTTTGCGTCCTGTCGGTAATGGTAATCCCGCCATCATCCAGCCAGATCAGGGCCGAATCCCCGGGATTCAGAAACAATCTCTGGGCATAGATGTCAGCCGGAGGTGTGGGATCCTCGATACCCGTATACATCTCCTCACGCAAATCATTCCAGACCACCAGATACTCACCGTTGTTCTGGTTATACGTCAGGTCGTTCCAGCTCTGATATCCGGTATTTGTCGTCACCGGATAATTCTCCCACGAGAGCCACCTCCAAATTTCGTCTGCAGCATTTCCCGAAGTGTCCAATGGAACGGCCGTGAATAGACTGTCCGCTTCCCTGTTGGGTTTTAAACCCATTTTAAAGGCGGTTGAATCCGGGAAATAACCGATCCGTTGACAATAGATATCGGGCAGATCGAATCTGAAATCGGTCCATGCCACGAGAAACTCCGGAATGGCATACTCATATCCCCCCTGTTCCTTACTGACAGAACCATGGGGAAACCATTTGGCATTGGCCGCCACATGGGGACTGCCCTGCTTTTTCCCGGTACTGTAACCGATGGCAAACTCGGGGAACCAGGGCGGTTCACCGCCCACATTCGCTTTGCCTATGGCAGGCAAGTCTGTATGCCCCCCCAGGTATCCAGAAGCACACCATCCGTTCCATTCACCCGAACACCCCATATTTGTAATTCTCCCATACTTCTCATCCAAACGACGAGCCATTCATTAATTGGGCCGCCCTCTCCCTCCATACCATGATAAGCCACATCGGGGTACGCATCATAGACATCGTAGCTGGTACTTATTCCACGAGAAAGGGGAAAGTTGATTTCCGTTGCCGGAGACTCGGCCGGGGGTTCGACAGGGGTCAGTAAATCGGCGTTCCAGTCCAATCGCTGCCCGTAAATATCCATGCCGGAAGCGTCTGCATTTCTAAAATCATGCCAGACAACAAGGAAGGTATCATCCGTATAATTGTGAGCAATCTTGGGATGATACTGACACCAACTTTGATCACAGATGATAAAGGTCGTGTCGGCCAACGACCTGTTGGACCAAACCTTTTTGCCCATATAGTCGAGACGTATTCCCATAATGTTATTACCCATATCGTCATTCTGCCACACGACCATGTATTCGTCTCGAATTCGGTTGTAGGCCACGGCCGGATATATCTGCTGTCCGGTACCGGAACAAACGACAAATTCCTGTCCCACCAATGAACCATCCGGTTTTACTATTCGACCGTAGATATCGTTGACCCCGTTCCTGTCATCCTGCCATATCACGATGAACTCATCACGAATATAATTGTAAGCCACAGCCGGATGTATTTCGTTGTGTGATAACTCGGTGACAGGCATATTCTGCAATACGGGCATTCCCTGAAAACTCTGCCCAAAACCCGCGTAGATACCGGCAAAAAGGACAAACACCATCGACAATAAAATCACCTTACCATTTCTCATAATTTCCTCCTTATTTTCAATCGATTATCGATCTCGATTTCAAAGCACCCTATATGGCTTCAATCACCTCCCCTCAACATATTTCACGAACTTGTCTATGATATTATTTCAAATCTGTATAGAGATTGACAATTATGTTTTTTGAAAGTCTAATACAATAGGTCCAACATCCATTATAGGAAATTAATCTATTATAAAAACTATTGAACAGAATGCAGTTGCGAAAGTATATTGTTAGATTTTAAGAATTAGATGGATAAAAAGCAAGCGGAAAAAATACAAGTTGAAAAAATGGCCCCAAACCAGGGTTCAGGAATGGGGCCCATTATATTTTCTCATTTGGCGTTATGATCTCACGAATCGTACCACCGATTACCGGTCACCGAATACCGATTACCTTCTTCACTCCAGCACCACCAGTTTTTTCACCGATTGAAATCCACCCATTCGGATCTGGTAGAAATAGAGCCCTGACGCAATGTCCGAACTGTTCAGCTTCACACTGTAATATCCGGGTGCATGGGTCTCATCGACCAAGGTAAAGACGTCATGTCCCTGAATATCATATACTTTGAGAACTACCCGACACTGGGTTTTTACACCAAATAGAATTGTCGATTCAGAGTTAAAAGGATTGGGATAGTTCTGTGACAGACCGAACACATCCGGCATATGATCCGATGTTTCCACACCCGTGGGCCAGACGCGGACCGTTGCCGTACCAGCGATCTGACCGCCCTCTGCAGTCGCTGTCACGGTGAATTCTCCGATATCCGAAGCCGTATAGAGACCTCCCTGGGTAATCGTACCGCCATCGGCCGACCATGTCACCGAGATTTCCATTTCATTTCCCTGGGAATCGAATCCCGTGGCTTCGAATTGCTGCTATAGTCCTGGATTCAGGTCCACATCACCGGGCGTCACATCTAAGCGTGCCAGAATACCTGCTTGGGGTGTGCCTGCATAAAAGGCACCGTGGATATCGAGACTATCATCATCGGCATCTGCATCGAATTCAAAAGCGATCAGAAACTCGTTTTGTATGAGTCCATAGGCCGGTGCCGCGAAGTAATTGTTCCCTTCGTCGGGTGTCCTGGCAGCTGCGACAGGGATGTTCACTGAGATATCCGCACTCACGGTCCCGTCGTCATCCAGCCAGACCAGGGATGAATCACCGGGATCTAAAAAGAGACGGTGTCCGTAAATATCCGCAGGGGGACGAGGAAAGTTATCTGCATTCCAGGTGACCTCTCTCCAGTCGTTCCATACCACAAAAAATTCTCCATCGTACTGATTGTAAGCGAGATCGCTCCAGTCCTGTTTTCCCGGATTTGTCGTCACCGGATAATTCCCCCAGTTGACCCAGGCAATGACCGGATCCGGGACGTCTCCGAATTGATCCAAAAGCACTGCGGTGAACAGACTGTCCGCTCCTGGGGTCGGTTTCAATCCCATTCTGACAGCAGTTGAATCCGGGAAATAGGCCACACGCTGGCCATAGATATCGGCCGGATCAATTCGATGATCCGACCAGACCACTAAGAATTCGGGAATGGGATAATGGAAATACGCCAGATCCGATCCTTCCGGTATCCACACGCCGTTGCTCTCCACACGGGGGAGATACTGATTCACATCATAATTCGGACCTGGAATATGACTCACGGGAAACGCCGGCCACCAGGGTGGCCCTCCAAGTATACTCGTTTTACCCACCGTGGCCGGTCCGGCCTCTTCGCCATATGTATTCAGCAGTTTTCCATCCGTTCCACGGACACGCTCCGCCCATATTCGGGCCCGGGTCCACTCATCACCCTGATATCTCGTCCATACGACCAACCATTCATTGAGTTCGGTTCCCTGGCTTCCGTGGTAGGCGACATCCGGTTCATAATCATGATAGGTATCGTACATGCCCACAGAAACCGGAAAATTGACTTCCGTGCTGGGAGCATCGTATGGGGAAAGAAGCGACGCATTCCAGTCCAAGCGTTGCCCGTAAATATCATCTTCAGAGACTGCCCCGTAATTCCGTGTATCCTCCCAAACCACCAGGTAGGTATCGTTGGTATAATTATGAGCGATCCTGGGTCTATACTGACAGAATTGGTGATTGCTAATGATAAAACTCGAATCGGCCAGAGACCTCGATGAAAAGATTTTCTGGCCATACATATCCAATCGAATGCCGTAAATGTCATTCCCAGACTGCATGGCGTTCCGGTCATCCTGCCATATGACCATATATTCGTCCCGAAGACGGTTATAGGCCACATCCGGTCTCTGCTGTGTGTTTTCAGCAGTGCATATGGGGAACGGCGGTCCGACAGGTGTCCCATCGGATTTGATAATTCGACCCCAGATATCACCACTCCAGGCGCTCGTGGAATATCTCCATACAACTAAAAATTCATCCCGTTCCGGATTGTAGGCGGCAGAAACCTCATCGTCATTTTTACTCATCTCACTGATGATAATATTGTTGGTCACCCCCATGGCCTGAAATCCTTGAGCGAGCACACCGGCCGTACAAATCATCAAGACCACAAGGATGAATAAGAACCATTTTTTACCAATTTGCATAATCCCCTCCTTATTTATTAAATTTCGTTTTTTTCCCTGAAGAGCCCGCTAATCAGTACTACAACCCCCCCCCTTCATAAACATGTCATATTTTTATAAAAGAATAAAATTTGTTTAAAAGAATTGTCCTGGAGATCGCATTTTGACATTTCAAAAAATTTTAACGATTCTTTGCAAAAAAAGCAAGGGAAAAAATTACTCAGTTTCGGTCAATCCCCAAAACACACGAAATCCAAATATGACGCAACCCAGTCCCAGCACCACCCATATCGGGGAAACATGCCCCTTAAAACGGTACCAATCCAG
>CAZYTI010000412.1:0-4868 GCA_964650065.1 uncultured bacterium | reverse complement strand
ACCTTCGTATGGGGAAAGGATGCATGGTTGTAATTTTAATAATTTCATTTAAATATTTTCCATATCCGCTGTTGAAAGGAAGCACGCTTTTAAAACCAAATTGCGGTTTATTCTATTGATCACAACTATACCTTCTTTGGAGTTCCATACCATAGGCATGTCACCTCGGGTGACAATACAGACCCTTTGCGCTTCATCCCTTCAGCTTCGTACAATTGATTACCTAACCTATTATTAACCTCTTATATGCTTACATGTAATATTGGACACCTACTTCAAAAGCATTTACTATTTCAGGGATAATCTGAGCGCACAGCGGGGAGGAGAGGACCAGCACTGCAATGACTATCCCTTTCAGGGCATGCCTTCTTTGTTAAAATTACTAAATTCCTCTCCCCTTACAAAGAAGAATTTATGAGAAAATGTCGATTTTAGTTAAATAATACGTGATTCGAAATAGATCATTAGGCCCACATCTACAGCTTTTTTCATAATAATTAATTCATCTATTAAAATCAAGTAAAATATTATTTATAAGTAAGAGCTGTCCAATTATGAAGCACGTATTTTTTCCTTGACATTCATATAATTATGTTATACACTAATCTTATTATTTTTCATTATCATCTCCAACCAAATTTTTATTAAGTGGTTTTCTTTTTGGGAAAGCTGACCGGCAGCTTTGGAACATGTGCTCCATAACCATCCACCGATTATCCCATGGGTTTTATTGCTGAATCAGGGTAAACTTTCAAGGGTAAGTCAGGGCATATAAAATCGGGAAGTCAAGACGACACCTCTTAGTGCATTCTCAAGCGATCCGAATGTAGAATATGCTGAACCAATAACAATAAATAAAAGGACAACATGATGTTAAAGCGACAATATTTCAGGAATTCCTTCTTTCTTACATTCTGTATCATGGCCGTCATGGGAGCGAATGCCATCCTTTCCAGTCAGGCACAAACAACCTCGAAAAAGAGAATTCCATTTGAAAAATCAACAAGCAAGACCCAATCGATGGAAAGGTTAGAGTCGTCCGATCAGAAAAAACCAAACCTCTCGTCTGAAGCCAACATTCCTACAGACCCATCGATTCGGGGCGGGCAGACGAATCAAACACGGTACGCGCAAGACAGAACGGATCCCATGGGCAGGCCGTTATTTCATAAAGGGATGTTGACTCTGAAGTTGAAGCAGAGGATCGAGTCATCCCAGTTGGGAAAAGGGAATGTGACTCTGGGGTTGGGTTCTCTGGATCAAAAGTTCCAACGATTCAAAGTGATAAACGTGGAAAAACGTTTCCGCCATCGTCCAATACCACCCTCATCGAACCTTCCCGATCTGTCGAGGATCTATAAGATCACGATTCCCGAAGAGACGGACGTGCTGGCCGCGGTCCATGCTTTTTCAAAAGATCCCAATGTAGAATATGCCGAGCCCATTCCCATTCTCTATACGGAAGAAACGCCCGATGATGCATTTTTCAATCAACTGCAGCATTTGCCTCAAATCATGGCCCGGCAGGCCTGGGATATCCATAAGGGGGAGGCCGGATTGAGTACCGTCATCATCGGCATCCCGGACTCGGGTGTGGACTGGGATCATCCCGACCTCTTCGATAACCTGTGGCAGAACCTGGGGGAAGATCTAGACGGTGACGGCAGTGTACTGGAATGGAATGGTTCGGCATGGATTTTCGACCCGGATGACATCAACGGTCTGGACGACGATGAAAACGGATACCCGGACGACTTCATCGGCTGGGACTTCATGAATGAATATGGCGATCAGGACAATAATCCCGACGATCCAGCCGATCACGGCACGCATGTCGCGGGCATCGCCGCCGGTGTCACCCACAATGGGACCGGTATATCCAGCATCAGTTGGAATGTAAAATTTTTACCCACCTCTCACAGTTTTGCATCTACTGGCCTTGGCAGCAATATTTGGTTCGCAGATGACGGTGTTATCTATCTTGCTGAGAACGGCGCAGATGTTATCAACTGCAGTTGGGGAAATTATTATTACTCCAAAGCCAGAGAAGAGGTTTTCGCCTATGCCTCGGGTCTGGGTAGTATCATGGTATGCAGCGCCGGGAACTCGGATTCCGAAGAATTACACTATCCATCCGACTATCCCCATGCCGTCTCCGTGGCCTCGGTAGCAGTGACAGATGCAAAGGCCGGCTATTCCGTATACGGTGCCAATGTCGATGTGTCGGCGCCCGGGGGCGATCCATACATCGATGGCGGCATTCTGAGCACCATCCCTGGTAACGCTTATGAACGTTTTTGGGGCACATCCATGGCCGGCCCGCTGGTCGCCGGTTTACTGGGACTCATCAAGTCTTACCATCCAGACTGGACCAACGAACAGATCATAACGCAGCTCCTCGGAACCACCGACGATATTAACGAACAAAATCCCAGATACCTGAATAAACTGGGCAGTGGTCGCATCAACGCCTTCCGTGCCCTGACCGAAACCGAAGTGACCGCACCCCGGGTCCTCCGTCTGAGTCTGCATGAGGTTTTACTGCCCACGGATGCCGACGGAAGCGGTTCGATTCAACCGGGAGAAACATTCAGCATGAATCTCATCACTCGAAATTTCGCCCATTCCGTAAACTCTGACAATGTGACCTTCACCCTGAGCTCTCAGGATCCCGATGTGCAAATCCTCAATCCCACACACAGTGCACAGGTGGATGCCGATGACTATATCACACTCGAAAATGTGTTTCAAATTCAGGTGAATCAGGGCGCCAAGCCCCATTTTGCACAATTCAGCCTGACCGCCCAGGCAGACATCCCCGTGAATAACAGGATCATGGAATTCGAGATCATGATTGCACCGTCCGGTATTTTCGTATGGGAAGGGGTACGGGACGGAGAAGACCACAGCGGGAAATTCATCAGTGATTTTCTGACACATCAGACCATCGATCACTTCTATACCAACACATTTCCCATGTCGCTCCTCGGGTATGATGCGGTCTTTCTCTCTTTCGGAAACAGCGGGAATGAAGATTATACGCAGTTTAGCAATGCAATGGCGGATGCCGTCACCACCTATCTGGAAAGCGGGGGTTGCCTCTACCTGGAGGGCAATGATGCATTGGGATGGGATCAGAGAGCCAATGACACCTTACTTGGGCTGTTCGGACTCGAAGAAACAAACGATGGTTCATGGGACTGGAACTGGATCGAAAACCTGGTGGGAAAAAAGAGCGCCCTGACAGCGGGATTACAATTTACCTGGGACACACAACTGACGCCGATCAGTATTGATCGATATACACCCGATGAGACAGGAATCGCAGCATTTGAGGAGGACTACTACGGTGTTGTGGCCGTACAAAACGAAGGGATCTTTGGTCAGAAGACGTTCTGTTTCTCCTACGCTTTATCCGAATTGATGGATGACGAGCTTCCCAACAGCCGCTATAATCTCCTGGCACGGATTCTGAATTTTTTTCAATTCGATATCCCGCTGGCGGTCGACTTCAATGTGGATACGGAAACCGGTCACGCACCCTTACCCGTTCAATTCCATGATCTCACCTACAGCCTTCCCGAGACAGCACCCACGGCCTGGGCCTGGGATTTTGACAACAACGGTACGATCGATTCCAACGAGCAGAATCCCGGCTGGACATTTGAAAATCCCGGAGATTATTCAATTCGGCTGGAAGTAACGGGTGGCGCCGAATCGAAATCACTGACACGCATGGCATATGTCCGGGTTTTTGATGGGGAAAGCGCGCTCTATTTTGACGGGAAGAACCTGAGCAGTGCGGTTTATGTACAACCGCACCCATCTTTGAATTTGACTCAGGCATTCACCCTGGAAGCCTGGATCAAGCCTGCAGGCTGGGGACCGTATGATCCGTCCGGATATGCACGTATTGTCGATAAAGGGACGATTATATTTTTTCTCCATAATGATGGCCATTATGAATACGCAGAACAGAGTCTGGTATTGGCGCTCAATCATGCAGACTATACTACCAGTAGAATCAATACACCGGCACATTCCATCGATCTCGGCACGTGGCAGCATGTGGCAGTCACCTATGATGCGAGTAATGGCACGGTGGAAATTTTTATCAATGGCGTAAAACAGGAAGTGGCCCAGATCACACCTCCATCGGGTGGACTCCTGGATCATCAGGATGAGTATTTGTTAATCGGAAACGCAATCAGCCATGAAAGAACATTCCAGGGACTCATAGACGAGGTTCGGATTTGGAATTTGGCACTTCCAGGCAAATTGCTACGTTCCAATTTCGACGAATCTTTAACCGGCGATGAAGAGGGATTGGCTGGATACTGGCGGATGAACGAGGGATCCGGCGATAGGATCGAGGATCTCTCCCAAAATGAGAACTGGGGGCAACTTTACAGAACCGTGTGGATGCAGAGCTCGCCTCCCGGAAAGACGTGGGCAAAGGACGAAGATCTACCGGCCCGGAACCCGGTGGCCTTTATGCTGTCTCAAAACGCTCCCAATCCCTTTAATCCGACCACAGAGATCCGTTACGCGCTTCCCAAAGCCTCACCTGTCACATTCAGAATTTACAATATCAGGGGTCTGTAGGTCTGGCGTATGGAGCTTTAGGGATTACAGCCGGCGGGCATTCATTCCATTATGTGGGACGGTAGAGACCACACCGGGACCCCCCTGTCCAGTGGGATCTACATCTACAGTCTTGAGGCAGTAGATTTTATGAAAGTACGGAAGATGACATTATTGAAATAAGGGAGTATTAACCATGAAATCCAACCAACCACGGACGCAAGCACCAGGCTCTTTGTCCAAAACGGCAATCCTCATATCTGGTTTCCTCTGCTTGATATTCT
>CAZYTI010000411.1:0-4871 GCA_964650065.1 uncultured bacterium | reverse complement strand
TGTTCCTCTCGATACCGACCTCGTACTGTGTCATCTTCTCCCATGTGAGAGCGGGATTCGAATTCACATGGGTATAGTGGTTGTAGCAAACCAGTGCAGAATCAGGATTCAAATCCATCGTTGATGTCCCCCCCTCTTCGGGAGTCGGAAGGCGCGTCCGAACGACGACTGGGCTGACAATTTTTTGCCAGGGTGGTCGTTGATAGAAATCGCCGTACATAAAATGGAGCACAGTGTTCTCATCGATAGGGTGAGAAATGCCAAATCGGGGCGAGACTGCCCATTGTGTTGGTGTTTTCACATAGCCCGGGCCGATGCCGTCTGTATCATACGAAACGATCCCCATCCGCCCCACATTGCCCTCGGTATCGACTGAAATCATCAGCGGATCATAGGCATCCACGGAGATCGACTTGTTCGCATCAAAAAAATCAACGCGCACACCGGCGTTAATGACAACGCCTTCAAATTCAACTTTATCCTGAACATAGAACGCGCCTTCATAGGGATAGGATACTGTCGGGCCAAGATCAGTGAGATAACCTTCATAATCACTACCGGCAAGGTTCTGGTGATCATGCAACACTTTGTCAAATTTTTGAGAGGAGAATAATGCTCCGATCTGGAGTTGATGATGTTCTGTGATCTGACTGATTAAATCTGCTTTTACAGTAGAGTTTGCCGTTTGCACGTGGTTCATCCACATGTCCCCTGGCATGGCCCATTTATAATCCCGGATTGTATAAGGCAAGGTCTCTATCGGATAAGCTTCCGGTAAATCGGGATAACCGAGATCATCGTAGTAAGCTGTTTTTAAGACTTCCCGATAATCCATACGGTAGTCCATATTCGAATGCTGCAGAGCAACCTCAAGATAGGTTTTTTGGCTGAAAGTATGGGTAAGCTTTATCTGAGTATTGAAAAACTTCGCGTATTCAGGAGCACGGACTTGCCATTCACTACTACTCGTAGCGCCATACATCCAATAGACATATCTTCCATAGGGATCGGTTACGAACGGGAAGGATGAATTATCGTGGAACGTATCCTCGGTAGAAGCAAAATTAGTCCTTGATGCACCCGAATTTTTAAATTGGGTATATACACCTGCGAGTTCAATACGTGTGCGATTCGACAAACGATAGGTCAAAGAACCCTGGAAAGTCATGTCGGGATTGGTTAAAAAAGCAGAGGGATACCGCGGCACACCCTGTTTATACCGTGCCGACAGCATGAATCCCATTTTAGAACTAAGGGGACCATATAACGTTAACTCGGTCTCCCACTCCGCATACTCCGTATAATGCATTTGATTGTGGAAATCATCATCGTTCACAAAATTTGTCCACCATGCTGCCCTTTCTGTGGGTGTCATGCTGATGAAAGGTTCATACTCACCCGAATATCCTGAATGAGATTCATCCATCCACTCTGTCTGCCAGGATGAATTGGGATTCCAAAAATCAGTCGTTGTCATCACCGTTCGCTGGAAGGTATCAGGACCGTAGATATTGGATCCCCAATGGTACCTGCCGGCAGGCCGCACTTTATGATTGACGATACCATGAATACGATCCATTGCATTTCTTGTCACAATATTCATAATGGCGCCATTGGCCTGTCCATATTCCGCATTATACCCACCGGTCAACACTTCCATTTCTTTGATGCTCGACAGATTAACGGTTTTAAAATTCGTATTCGAGCCGATATCTCGCATGTCCATACCATCGATTCGGTAAGATTCATGTAATCCGAAGCCGCCCCGTATACCGCCGTTAACATTTAAACCGGGCAATTCTCTGATGACTTCTTCAATATCTGTCCCCCAGCTCCGCATGATATCATCATCCGATAATGTCTCCTTGCTCGCCGTCAAATCCTTTTCGACTTTTGGTCTTTCAGCGACGATAACCACCGTCTCACCTTCGATGACTTCCTGAATTAACGAAACCTCAACATTCGTCGTCTGATCAATTTTCACGCGGACTTCTTCTACAATCGTTTCTCTATATCCGATCATTCGTACGCTTAGCCGGTACATTCCTGGCGGGATATTGATAATGAAAAATTTTCCTTGGTCATCGGAAGCCGCTCCTTTTTGAGTGCCTTCGAGTATGATATTGACACCCGCAAGAGGCAGCCCGGAATCCATATCAAAAACAACACCTCTGATTTTTCCCGTCGTTCCAGCGGGGAGTGAAGAAGTTACGACAGCGATCAGAAAAATGGTGAATAGAGTATATCGTGTCATTTCAGTGCTCCCAGGATGACTTTTCAAATTGGAATGCAACCAGAAAAGAAAGGAGTATTAATTTTAAATTACGTTGTATTATAATATGGAAAACTATTATTTTAATCAAGTCAATTACCGTAAATAACATGTAAATAACCTTTTCTCAAACGATGTATTAAAGCTTGAATTGTACAAAATAAAGAATTATATTTACAAGAATGAAGGATTCGAATTTCTTATGGATACAATAAGTAAAAAAGAAAAAGAAAAAATCATCAGAAAAATCCTGAATAGTACGGATTTTCAGAACTCTCCCAGATACAGCCAATTATTTCAATACCTGGTAGACACCTCTGAACAAAATGAGGATCCAAAAGAAACCACCATCGCGATCGAACTTTTCGGTAAAGATGGTAGTTTTGATCCTCAAACTGATCCATCGATCCGGGTATACATCAGTAATCTGAGGAAAAAACTTGAACATTATTTCCTGACGGAAGGCACCGAGGAAGATATTCGAGTAGGCATACCCATAGGCCATTACCATTTAGAATTCACAAAAAACAAAATAAAAAAGAGAATCGTTCTTAATCGTTCAATTGCGATTACAATGATTTCTATGATTTCTATTGCGGTTTTTGTATACGCATCGACGAAAGTCAATTGCAATCAAACTGTGAATGAATCAAATCAACTTTCTGTCGTTTGGGGAGATATACTGGATCAAAAAGCACTCCCTGCGATGATTATACTTGGAGATTACTATTTTCTATACGAGAACAAGCAGGATGGGGAGGGAGGATATTTTGTCAGGGATCCGATGATAAACTCTGCAGACGATTTCAAGGGATTATTGAAGAAGAACCCCAATATGATCGAAAAATTTGTGGAATGCAATTTTACGTATCTTGCACCGAGTGCAGCTGAAAGCATGACATATATTTTACCGATTTTGTGGCAATCCAACAAAAAAATATATATCAAACTTGCTTCC
The DNA here is from genome assembly GCA_964650065.1 of uncultured bacterium. Classification (GTDB taxonomy): domain Bacteria; phylum Zhuqueibacterota; class QNDG01; order QNDG01; family DSAB01; genus CAZYTI01. Next base: position 1,641 of record CAZYTI010000411.1, on the reverse strand, counting down.
GAGCTGAAATGGGAAGACGTTACACAGAACAACCTCATCTTCATTGGTTCATTTAAGACGCTGTACATTCTGGAAGAACTGCTGAATCAGATGGGGATGGAATATGATATATCTCCTCCAAAATTAATCTTAAAAGCAAAAGACAGGCCTGATTCTTTAATAACATATTATGCGATGAAAGGAAGTCGTAAAAATTATAAAAAGGATTACGGAGTTATCATCAAAGGATTAGGACCTGAACAAAATAGCATTATATTAATGATGGGATTTGATGAAATCGGTATAACCGAGTCAGTGACTGCAATGACGGACATAAACAAAATCACTCAGATCACTCCATATTTAGAATCACCCTATAAAGATCATGTTTCCTTTCAAATGATAATCGAGGTAGAAGGCGTAGAGCGATCAGTTTTTAGATCGGAAATCGTTCATTTTCAAGAATTATATAAATAAATCTGCAATATCATTTATTTTCGTCACCGATTTTTCGAAGGAAGACATGTCCCATTATTCTAGTTCGGATAATAAATTGTGCCATATTTATTTTAAAAGATATCGAAAAATACATTAAAAAAATAATCAATATTTTTTTTCAGTAACGTTTCCGATTGGGTAGGAGGAGGGCTCACGCCCTCCGTCCTCCCACACCACCGTACCTACGGTTCCGTATACGGCGGTTCATGACTTACCTTGAAACTCAAGTATTTGATCCAGCAGTACGAAAAGCCCACACGTATCAAAGTACGATTTTGGAAAAGCCTGATGCATATGGCTGGCCCCTGAGTTCCACCAGGGGCCTCTGCCATTGATAGCAGACTTCCATGACCGCTCTTCCGACAGACCTCGCTTTACTAGGTTTCTCTTCCGGGTATAGGTACGCTTCCACTGGCGCCAGATAATGCACCGGAACCGGCGTCGTATCCATCCGTCAAGTTCTTCAAAGACTCTCCTTGTCTCACTAAGACTGTAGTAGTTTATCCAGCCTCGAAGTTGAGGATTAATCTCTTCTATCACTTTCTGGAGGTTGCGTCCCTTCCCTTTCCGAAAAGAGTCCTTCAGCTTTCCTTTCAAACGTTTCACTGAAGAATGTGCCGGTCTCAGTCGTGGTTTCCGATCGACAGTCATGGCGTATCCCAAAAAGGAGATTTTCCAAGGTCTGTCTACCCTACTCTTCTTCTCATTCAACTTCAAACGGAGTCTCTTTTCAAGGAACTTGGATATAGAATCCAGCACACGTTCCCCTGCTCGCCTCGAACTGACGTATACATTACTATCGTCCGCGTAACGGCAGAAACTGTGGCCCCGTCTCTCCAGTTCCTTGTCCAGATCATCCAAAAGGATGTTGGAGAGCAAGGGAGACAGAGGTCCCCCTTGTGGCGTCCCCTCACGTGTTGGCGACACCACGCCCCCCTCCATCACACCGGATTGAAGGTATCTCCGGATCAGAAGAAGCAACCGTTTGTCCTTGATCTTCCGGGCTATCCGGGACATCAGGATATCGTGATTGACCCGGTCGAAAAACTTCTCGATATCCAGATCAACCACCCATCTCTTGCCACTGGCAACGTACTCCTTTGCTTGAAAAATTGCCTGATGAGCACTGCGTCCTGGTCTAAAACCAAAACTGAATTCTGAAAA
>CAZYTI010000410.1:0-4877 GCA_964650065.1 uncultured bacterium | reverse complement strand
CTTTTTTAAGGAGACTGATCATTTGATTGGAATCATCGGTACGAATCACAATAAAATGGGCTATCATAAATGCGCCTTCAATTCGATCCCCAATCTTTGAATGCCCAAATAAGAGAAGTATTTTTTTTGCATCCATTTTTTCCCTCATTCTAGAATGAACCATAGATCAATGAATTCAATAAAACCATGCGATCTTAGATTAAGCAATCCACATACCAGAAATATCCTCTTATTCGTAATTAGTTGTTAATTATAAGATAACGATTAATTACTTATCTTTAATATCGTCATACTTTTTACAAAACGGCAATATTTGCCGAGAGGACATGGGAATTATTTGCAATAATGTAACATTTGTGTCATTTGACAATTCGGAACCATTATAATTTCCAATATGGAATGAAGACAGGCCATCATTCGGACATCGCAATTGGGATAGCCCGGATTTCCAAATAAACAAAAGGAGGAAATGGAAGGATAGGTTATACAGTCATTACTTGTATTTCTAAGAATCCCTAAAGGAGCATGGACAAACATTGAAGCCAGAAGTTGGGATATGCGTCCCAGAAAACAAAATTACATCCCCAATGAGGTGCAGGATCCGACATATATGAAAGCACACTTCCCTGACCGTATTGACGTAGTGCCAACAGGGGATGGTCCGTTCCTTTCACGTGTAGGAGGACATCACATCCATCAATGGGAAGGGTTTCGTTATATCCAAGAATTGGGGGCATTTTTTCGAAGTCGATTTCACTAAAATAATTGATACCACTTTCTGTGGGTATGGCAGTGAATCCTTCGGTGCTTTCGATGAGATCTTCAAAAGGCAGACATTTTACAGGTAGAATATCTTTGAATGATGTCCGTCCCCACCCACCTTTGCCCCGTTCACCAGTAAATGAGTTCCATCCGCCTAAAAACATAACACCCGTCCCATTTTTAACGGCGTCGACCGTTAGTTTAATTCGGTCGGGAAATGTCAGTACTTTTTTTCCGAATTTCTCACGGTCGAAAAAACTTGGGGCCAGTTGAAAAAGTTTCGCATCGACATCGCTAAAAATTAGAACATCATATCCATCGAGGATAACTTCAAACTCTCCGGGACCCATCTTATAAAAATCCCAGCTGGGAACTGAATTCACGGTGTGTTCTCCGGTCGATTCCAAGGCATCCTTGAGCCATTTACCATAATTATAAATTTCGAGGCCTTTCATTGTTTGCTGAAACGGCGTTTCACAAAAAGTCGGTCCCGTCAATACGGCCCAGTCGCCCACATAATATACGTTTGCCATTATATCCTCCATTAAGTTGATTTTGTTAACATTTTAATAAACAAATTTTAGAAAATCAATCTCATTTTTTGTTTTGATTTTCAAAAAAATATTTATAAATTATATAACATTAAATAAGTATTCGATTTACGCCGATAGGCTACTTATCCAAATACCACCCCGATAAATCGGGGTGGTTCTTTATTAGGCTCGGTTGCGACTCCCCTTATTGGGAATGGCACTAAATTATCGACGGATTCAATATGGAAGGATCACTATTGTGAGTGTATCATATCTGACGAAAGCGGGTTATAAAAAACTGGAGAGTGAACTAAACTATTTTGTAAAAGTACGTAGAAAGGAGATAGCCGAGAAACTCGCCATTGCACGCTCATTTGGAGATCTACGGGAAAATGCTGAGTATGATGCTGCAAAAGAAGAACAAGCGATGAATGAGAGAAAAATCGGAGAAGTCTCGGCCAAACTCGGTTCGGCACAAATTATCGATACCATGGATATTCCGGCCGATCAGGCCTTTATTGGAGCGACAATAAAAATTTTGGATATCAATACCCAGGAAGAGTTTGAATATATCCTGGTGTCAGAGGCGGAAGCGGATTTCTTAGAGAATAAACTTTCAATCTCTTCTCCTATTGGTAAAGGTCTCCTGGGACACCGTGTGAACGATATCGTAAAAATCGAGGTCCCTACGGGTACTATAAAATATCAGTTATTGAATATTTCAAGATTATTATAACAGAAAAACACCATCATTATATATGAGTTGGCCATCGGCAAAAATTTGTCCTCCCTCTCTCATATTCTTCAACATGTCCCAATGAACGGCCGATTTATTCAGACTTCCACTCTGTGGTATACCTCGACCAATGGCCAGATGGACTGTGCCACCCATTTTTTCATCAAGAAGTATATTCTTTGTGAATCGGTTGATATTATCGTTGGTCCCAATCGCAATCTCACCGACGTATCTTGCCCCTTCATCGGTCTCAAGTATTGTTTTTAATAATTTTTCACCTTTTACTGCGCTGGCCTCCACAACTTTTCCTTTCTCAAAACGAAGACGGATGTCCTGAATTTCTTCCCCCTGGTAAATTCCCGGGTAAGTGAATCGCATCTTTCCTTCAACCGAATTTTCTACCGGTCCGGTGAATACTTCACCATCAGGAAAATTATTTTTTCCATCACAATTGATCCATGTTCGGCCATCACAATTAAATTGAAGATCCGTGTCCTGGCCCACGTATCGAACTTCCTTCACGCCATTGAGGCGGTCGCATATCTTCTGCTGCCATTTGGAGAATTCGATCCAAAAATCAGTGGGATTTTCTTCATTCAAATGCATACAATCAAAGAGAAATTCAGCATATTCTTCAAATGACATATGGGCCTCCTGTGCCATGGCAGGAGAAGGACAGGCTGTTCCTACCCACCTCAGTTTTCCTTCTCCCCATCGCCGGAATACCGTCTCGGTAATCGGATTTTGTGCCAGGGCGTGACGTTGTTTTTTTTGGGGATCGATGGAAGTCAATGCATGAGGGTTCAGATTTGGGAAAATGCCAATTATTGCATCACTATTTTCGACTTCATATAAAAGAAAGGGATCCGAATAACTCATTTGATCGTCGTTTGCGTTTGAATAAAAGAGATACTCCTGATCCTGAAATAGGATATTCACTCTCGGGTATGCACCGACTCTGAGCACCTCTTGAAATAATTCGCGAAGCAACGGTTCTGATGCCGTGGTCCCGGTGATAATGGCTTTCTCTTTTTCTTTGATTTCGACCGAATATTTGACCAGCAAACGGGCAAGTTTGGTAAAACGTGGATCGGGTTTCATGAAATCCTCCGAGATACAATCAAATTAAATTGATTCGATGTATCAGGTTATTCTTCCAAAAAGTCTTCTTAAGCGTCCGCATCTGTTTCGCTGCTTTTTGTCTGACATAGAAATAGTGCCGCACTCATCACGAATAGGATGGTAATCCATTGAACGGCCAACCTAAGAATATCGAGCTTCACACTCAATTCTAATTCTTCGTCTAGGATGGGCGGTGAAAATATGGGATAATATCCGATTGGAAACTCGACGAAGGACGAAGCACTATGATCTATTGTTTTCCAGGGTGGAATCAGGCCCATGATAAAAATAACACCAATACCTATTATTGAGATAATGATCTGTTTTTTATTCAAATGATTACTCTGCAGTTGTGAATGCCATTTAAGTCGATTTGTGCGTCCCCATGGTTATGGCCGCAAAAACAGCCGATGATTTTTTGAAAATCGGACCGCGCATTGGCCCGTTCTAAAATCGTTCGCACGTTTTCCCTGACCTCCCCTTCCAAACACTGATGAGGTATCTCCGATCTCGATTACATTAAAATGGAGCAGCCAAATTCCAAAACGGCTGCTCCATGGAAGACTCTAGCTTCGGCTGGGAAGCTCTGGATGTCCCTGATATTCTGTCTATACATAGAAATCTTTGTTTCGTATATTAATATACGAACGTCACACTATCTGCAGCCAAATGTTCAAAAATTCTCAGATCGCCATGAGCATCCTTGTTTCATTTGACCAATTCAATATTCGCTTTGCCCTCTTGAACCGCAGGAATGGTCATATTCTGGCTGATGATCACAATATCGAAATCGGTGACCGATTCACTGGTCATTTTCACAAATATACCCTTCTTATAGGCAAAATACCAGCCAGAATTTCCCTCCACATCTCCCTCGAATGACATATCCATGCCGCCTTGTTCACCCTCACCCTCGATAGTGCCTTTAGATTGAGATGAAATTTTTGCACATTCATAGCCATTCACGACTTCAAAACCTTCCAGAGTATGAACGCTTTCGATAACAGTATGAATCTCAAGGTTACCCGATTTTTCCTTACTGTCATCTTTAGAAATCCAGGTATCACCGATTTTTACAGGTTTTTCTGCAAGATCCGGAAATATTGAACTGAATGATGATTTCAGAGTATTTTCACCAGCCTGGCCCATATAAGTAAGCGATTCGGCACTCGAAAGATCGACTTCTTTCCCCAGGGGAGAGAGGATCATGTCAAAACTTTTCCCTAAAACCTGACTCAGATCCGGAGAAAAATCTCCTTGCATACTGCTGGTATGTATCTCCATCGCGTCCAGTGTAATTCCCAATACCAGATCTTGTTCCTTGACGCCCTTTGACGTTGCAGAGAATTGCATCGAAACATTTGTCTCCGTCTGCATGGTTTGTCCCATGACTTCTAATTCCTGATACTGTCCACCTGAAACCTTGTATTGAAGGGCTTCATCTCCTTCCATTCTGTAAGTCAGGATCAGACCGGTCTTTGGATCTCCCCAGAGTTCTTTCTTAGCCGCACACTCCATCAACATTAATGTTATCAGGGGGGTAAATAACAATAGGCTAAACACTCTCCTTAAATTCATTTTTCGTCTCCTTAAGTTTTGGATTGTATTGTCAAAAAATAACCACCGAGTCCACAGAGAAATTATTAATATTATTTAAATTACACGGCCTTAATTCTCTATCCTCTCTGTGTCCTCTGTGGTTTCATGTTTTTCTCTCCGTTTTC
>CAZYTI010000409.1:0-4883 GCA_964650065.1 uncultured bacterium | reverse complement strand
AGTGGCCTCTCCGGTAAAGAGTGGATTGAAGAGCGAAAAAAGACATATAATTTATACAGGTCAAAATTTCATCCGAATGAGCTCGCGAATTTGACAGAAAATGATTTTTCTTTCTTTTTGATGTTCCGTGGCAACCTTTCTTGGACAAATATGTCCAGAAGTTGCAAAAGACTGATTCATGATATGGAAGGCTTGAGGGAAAATATTAATTTTCTACAGAATGAATCTATCCCTATTCAGCAACGCTTGAACCGTGTTATGCGTAAAGGTGACCGTCATTTAAAGGGTTTCGGTAAAAACCTGGTCACAGGCATTCTGCATATTATTGATTGGCATCAATACGGAGTCTGGAACAATGTATCCATTAAATGTCTTAAAGCATTAGGCCTACTTCCGCGGTTGTCAACCAATTTAGGGGAAAGTTATATACTGTTCAATGCCGAATTGAAGAAGCTCGCAGATTATGTGGATATCGATCTGGTAACTTTGGATGGATATTTTTGGTGGTTTTTGAAAAGTCGAAAAAAAAATTAATTTCTGTTCAGGTTTAAAAGGTCAAATTATTATGAATTGTACCTAAAAGTCTCAATTTGGTCCCAACATTTTATACTTATTTAATCATTTTTTATGCATATTATAATATTTTAACTGTCTAAAAATAATAGGTGACACTCATGAAATATCGTGAAGAACAACGCCAACGTGCTATAAGCTTAAGAGATGAATTAATCAAAGATCCAGGCGACGGTTTATTTAGAAATATCAGAAGAGAATTTGTTTTGTCAAAGCCTGATCTGAATCTATGGACTGGCATCCGAGAAGATGCAATAGAATATTATAAGAAATTCAAAATTTCATGGTGGGATTCAGGTGATGAACCTACAGGTCATCTGCTTTCCTCACAAATAGCTTGTTTAAATCACCTGTACTATTTAAGGCAAAGAGAAGATGCATCTGCTCAAGCTTTGAAAAATATTAATAACAAAATACGAAAAGCTATTAAAATGGATACTGGTTTTGTTGAGTTTGAAAAAGTAGGATCCAAAAAATTAGGTAAAGAAAAACATTTAACACGAGGCGCAAACTGTACATCTATCGATGCCTTGATGTTAGGTGAAGATATAAATGGTAAAAAGATTTTATTTTTAATTGAATGGAAATATACTGAGACTTATGGTACCGAATCAAAACTAAAAGGGGAATCTGGAGAAAGAAGGTTAAAGGCATATAAGGAATTATTACAATCAGAAGATTGTCCGATTTCAATTGATAATCATGAATATTTATATTATGAACCATTTTACCAACTTATGAGGCAAACACTTCTAAGTTGGGAGATGGTAAAAAGAAAAGAATATAATTCAGATGATTGGACACATGTACATGTAATTCCTGACGAGAATGAAGAACTAAAAAATAAAATAACTTCTCCAGGTTTGCAGGGCGATAATATCGAAGAGGCATGGAAAAGAGTCTTAAAAGAACCTGATAAATACATTTCAATTGATCCCAAAAAATTGATTATGCCCATTCAAAACTGCACAGATACAAGAGCTTTAATAGCATATTTAGAAAAACGTTACTGGTAGGGCAGTTAAGCCGGGTTTGAATACATTTGCACCCTCTCCACTTAATTCTTTTATTTTCATTTTGCTTTATCCTGTTCCAGCATTCCTCTACGTTTTCCACTGAGTTCAGAATCTTATCCTTCAACTGGAATCATTTTCATTGTGGTATTTTGGCGGTTAACGTTTGGGCTCACCGAATAAACTGAATTTTAATCAATAAACTGTAGTTTTGCATTTTTAATGACATAAGACACATTACTTGTTTTTAATAAAAAAGGCTCTTACCTTATAGGCAAAAATATCTTGCCAAATATAAACGCCTAAGGGGGTAAGAGCTATGGAAAGTATACAATTTCCTAATAACTTTGTCAAGCTCATTTATCCTATCAATAAAAAGTGCGAAAGTACAGTCAATAAATAATTATCTAAAATAACTTCAAGATTTTTTTAATCTGCTTATTCCCTCATCTATAGTGTATCTTCCCCTTTCCAATTTCACTCCAACATTCACCTTCCTTGCTTATTTCTTCAAAACCGCCCCGGGCCGCAGCCACTACGGGATTAAAGCGGATCCCTTGCGTGGCTGCGGCCTTTTCGTTGACTCCCACTCCACATCCCCAAGAAAAGGGTACAGGTCCTCCCCCCAAAAGGGCGCTGCAGGGCCAAGGCCCTCCCACCAAACATGTTGTCACTCTCTACTACCCGCCCTCGGCAAGGTGCCACCACCACACCGGAATTCCCTTTCCCCAACATAACGTATTTTATGCGTAGTTGCATGACAATTGTCCAATGTATTTTCACACGGCCCTGCAACCAACGCATAAAATGCGTTATGTTCACCTGGCCGTCCATGGTTCCCCCCACCACTATATTTCGCCTGATGCACGTTCCTATTGTTCGTGCCCCGCTCATTCACGGCGGTCTTTTTCACCGCCCGGTTCTCATCGGGTACGCCTGATGAACGCTCCGTTTCTTCGAGCCCCAATCATGTACGGCGAACCCCCTTCTTACAGTCGTCAATTCCATCAGGCAATGATCGCGATGACTCTGATCGGTCCACGATCGCTTTTTATTCCATCTATTTTTTTCCCCTCCCGTCCTGCTGCTCCCTCCGATAAAAATAAATTTGTCCTTGATTTATTTAAAATAATAGTATATACTTTATACGTTATATCCTATCCTGATCCGAGTTTCGCATAATTTAGATGTATTTTTTTATGGAATGGATAATATTGTAAAAAAGGAAAGTCATGAAACCCAGAATATATGCAGACACCTCGGTTATTGGTGGATGTTTTGATACTGAATTTGAGAAATATTCAATTATATAATTCAACGAATTTGAAATATGGATACCCAATAATTGAAATAAGATCGCCAAGAGAGGTAGTCAGTGATGAATAAAAAAGAAAATAAAAAATATGATGCCGTTAAAATGATGAGAGAGATAAGAGATAAATTATCAAAAGAATATAATAAACATCCTGAAAAAGAAGAAAAAGACTTGATGGAAATCAGACGAAAATATGGCATCAAGAGTAAAATCAAGATTGAATATTGAAAATCCGCTAACCATTCAGTGTTAGCAGATGTATGCAGCTGATTGTTCTTTTCTTTTATTTTTGTTATGCTTGGGCCGGCTTACGCCGTCCACGACGCGATCTCTCAGTGCGGATTAGTAATTGGCAGTTGGACTAATACGCATCTTCTCAATTATCTATTTTTTTTCTCTCCCGTCCGGCAGCTCCCTCCGATAAAAATAAATTTTCCTTGATTTATTTAAAATAATAGTATATACTTTATACGTTATATCATATCCCGATCGGTTTTTTATTATTTTGTTGTAATTGTTTGCATCCTTTTTACATTGACATCATTTGGAATGAAGTATAACAATGAAGTCATCATATGGATACACAGCAAGCGCATCATATCACACAAGCCTCCCTAATCACGATGAATTAATTATTATAATGTTATAAAATTCTTAACATGTTAACATGGATAGATGTGCTACTCAATACTTAATGTTATCCAAAACATCTGTCTGAAAGTTACTTCAAGAGTCGGTCGATGAATCAAACAAATAAATCGGCGTTTGTTATCATTGCGGGGCATGTCTTCGTGATGATCTGTATGATAATAGCAGCTTCAGGCAGGTTCATTAATGAGACTATGGCGGCAAATGGAACATTGACCCCCAAAGCGTGGATCTACCTGCCGTACATCAGCATACAGGAAACAACTATACCATCGCCTGTACTTTCAATCCCGCTGATAGTGAATGCCACGGATGATATAGATGACGGTTCCTGTGACAGCACGCACTGTTCCCTCAGGGAAGCGATCCTTGCGTCCAATGAGTGGAAAGGGCCGGATAACATTATTTTCGACCCATCGGTATTTCCTCCCTCAGAGACAGTGATGATTGAACTTGCGTCTATGTTACCTGGAATAACAGATGGCAATACAACCATTGACGCTTCAGGGGCGCGAGTTACTGTCGATGGTAATAAATTGAGCGGTGATAACACACATGGTTTCATCATACAATCCAGTAACAACACATTGAAAGGGATTCTCATACAAAACGTTCCTGCGGTAGCTGTTGTCGTGGGTGCCTGGAAAGGCTTGTCGTGGCTGCCTTCGAATGAAGTCCATAACAACACTCTTGACAGTATTACAGTGATTAACAGCGGCTATGGAGGGCCGCCCTTTACAGGGCGGGCTGATGCAATCTGGATATATGCCAGTGCTGGCACAAGAGCTTGCCGCAATAGAGTGATCAATTGCACTGTTGAGAACAACGCCGACGATGGAATCGAAATATGGTCACAAGAAGGCGGTGTGGTCGATGATAACTTCGTTGTCGGCAATATTGTCAGAGGCAACGCTGAGGTCGGTATTGAGATAGATGTACATGGTCCCGGCGGCAGTGCATGTCGCAATATAGTTGCTGACAACATTGTCAAAGCCAACATTGAGGGTGGTATCCATTTCACCTCCCAAGGAGGGGGGACTGTGGATGGCAACATTATCGATCACAACATCGTTGTTGAAAATATATCAGGCGTTGCAATTGGCATTGGAGGATGGGATCCCGGAAGCAGCGCAAGCCGCAACAGAATTGCTAACAACATTGTCGAAGCGAACATAGGGTCTGGTGGTATCACAATGGGCTCCTATGGTGAGGGGACTTTGGATGGCAACACCATTATTAACAATACTGTTGTTGAAAATATGGGATGGGGAATTGCTATTCTGGCTGGGGATCCGGGCAGCAGTGCAAGTGCAAACTTGGTTATCAATAACACT
>CAZYTI010000408.1:0-4885 GCA_964650065.1 uncultured bacterium | reverse complement strand
GGAACAGGTGGCAGGTTTCACCGGAATGGGTGGCAGGTTTGGAGCGGAATATACATTACCCATATTCTACATACACCCCGCTATTTTATACACCCCGGGTAGACAGACTTCCCTCTCCCCATCTGAAGCGGCCGAACTTGATGAAATCTATCATCATGCCGGACCTTCCGATAACGATCGGATACGAAACATCGCCATCCAATTTGAAAACCGGGCAAAAAGAACAATTCGGTCCTGGCAGCAACGCATTGAAAAGCCTTTCGAACCGGAATGCTTGATCTTGTATCTCAGCAATCATTGCAATATGGAATGCAGCTACTGTTATGCTGCTGAAACGGTTAGAGATCAGAGCCATCGGAATAAAAGCACCTCTGTTATCGATGAAAAAAGTGTGCGCGCTGCAGCACGACTGGTCGCCGGTCATTGCGCTGAAAATCATCTTCCCCTGCGTGTCGTATTTCATGGAGGGGGTGAGCCCACGATCCATTGGTCCTTGCTGAAGCGTTTGGAAATAATGACACGGGACATTGCAAATGAATACCAAATAGCATGGTGGGGGTACCTGGCCACAAATGGCATGCTTTCGCCGATACAATTAAAGTGGGTTGCAGAGCACTTCGACTTAATCGGAATTTCATGTGACGGTCCCCCCGGTATCCAGGACGCGCAGCGATCCTTATTCGACGGGCGACCCTCTTCCCACACTATCGAAAGCACAGTCAAAACATTGAAAGAGCATGGAGCCCAATTCATCATACGGTCGACCATTACACCGGAGTCCGTGGAAAGGCAGAAAGAAATTGTAACCTATTGTCATGAACAACTCGGAGCTTCCAGTATGCGCTTCGAGCCCCAATACCATATCACAGATCAAATATCCGATAAATGGCTGTCATTCCATGCCGATGGTTTCGTCGATCATTTCCTGGAGGCACAGGAAGAGGCGAAGCGTCGCAATTGCCTTTTATCCTATTCCGGAGTCCGCATGGAAGAAGTGCATGCGGGTTATTGTGATGTCCTGCGAAACGGTCTCCATTTGACACCCGACGGCAATGCGGCGGCCTGTTTTTTCAGCCTCGGCCATCAGAATTCGAAAGACCGATCCTTATCAACGGGATATTACGACAATGAGAAGGACATATTCGTCCTCAATCAGGATCGTATTCGGGAACACAAACGAACCGCCGGCCGGATTCCCGAAAGATGTCGGTCCTGTTTGAATGCCTACCACTGTGCCCGGGAGTGTCCTGAAGTCTGCCTGTCAAAAGCGGGGACTTATGATGAAGACTGGGAACCCGGATTTCGATGCACGGTGAACCAGCGCCTGGCGGAAAACTGGATCTTAAAAAGGGCTGGCTTGCACTTATCATTATCGAAATCTTTTACCTGAAACAAGTGGAATGATAGATTTCAATATTCAGAGGCGGTGGTTTCGTTTGGAATTTGTAATTTGCCTGCCCGCCATCAGTATTGAACTGTCAGTATTTTTATAAACCAGGCAGGCGGGTAATTTATTTGTTTTTTGTGATTTGATTATTGTGGATTTAAATCCTTTATACTATGTCCAATCCTTTTCGCGGACATGTTAAAGTAACACAACCGCTGGCTTAATGGGAATAATGATGAGCCCCCATACAATGACAACCGATGTTTTTACCTTCAAACATGAGGGGAAGAATATTTTATATGCCCCTCTGTTGGGATTCGCATGCGAGGCAAACGATGATTTAATCCTTTTTTTGGCAGATCTGGCAACCATGGATGACCGGGAGCTGAACGACCAGGAAAAGAAAATCCTTCAATACCTCATGGACAAGGGAATCGTCGATGGTGAATCCCATCCTGAAAAGATTCAACCTTCAGCGAAAGAACCGTGTCCATCCAAACTGACGTTGTTTCCCACGAATCAGTGCAACATGCGCTGCCGTTATTGCTATGCATCGGCAGGGACAATGCCTCCAATGACCATGGATTGGGAGACGGCCACCAGCGCCATCGATTATTTCACAAGCTTCCTGAAAAAGAAAAACCGGATCCGATTCCCATTGGAGTTCCACGGGGGAGGAGAACCTCTCTATGCCTGGTCTCTGGTCACAGGCATCATCGAATATGCCGAAGACGAATGTGGGAAGGCAGGACTCGAATTAGATGTATATGCCGGAACCAACGGTGTGCTCACCGAAAAACAATGTCATTGGATCATCGAGCATTTTCATTCCCTGAACGTGTCTTTTGAAGGTTTGCCCCATGTTCAGGATTTTCATCGTCCCATGGCCACCGGAAAAGGATCCTTCAACCAAGTGGATGCAACATTAAAGCGATTTGATACCCACAATTTCCCCTATGGCATTCGTTGCACAGTGTCCAGCTACAATGAAAACATACTCACTGAGACGATCCACTACATTACAGAAAACTATAAAACCAAATTGATCTGGTTGGAACCTCTTTATCTATGTGAACGGCACAACAAACAAGAGGAGGACCTCAAACCGGATTTCGAGAGATTTGTAGAAAATTTCAAAGCATTGGAACCCATCTGCACAAGGAAAGGAGTGTTCCTCAAATATTCGGGTGCCACCTTCGAGAAAATTACATCCACGTTCTGCTCTGTGGGTACTGACGATTTTGCGATAACGCCTGATGGTTATCTCACAAATTGTTGGGAGGTGACATACAAGGATCATCCATTGGCCGACACATTCATCATTGGCCGGATGCGGCCCGAAGGTCGTATTGAAATCGATCAAAAAAAACTGAATCATCTGAGATCGCTTTCCGTACATGCATTACCCTTCTGCCGGGATTGCTTTGCAAAATATCACTGTGCCGGGGATTGTCCCACGAAACTGGATCATAATCATTATCAGGGAGATCGTGGTGGGCCCAGATGCGAAACCAATCGACGCCTCATCGCTCACCGCATAAGTCAGTTACTGGTTAGAACCGCATTTTATGAAAAGGAAAGTGTCGTTAAACAAAATTCAGAAGAAAATAGTAAATAGATCAGGAGGACATGTCTCATGGAAACAAAAACCGAAAACAAACAATCGAGACGAAAATTTTTAAAAACGGTAGCAACAATTACGGGATCCGCTGTCATCGTCGGAGCCTCAATCTATAAACGGAAGAAGCACGACAGGACTGCTGAACTATGGCGTCTGAATCCGGCCTTTCGAATCAATGAAATTTCAACGGACACAATTGAAATTTTTACGCATCTGGGAGACGGAAAAAGAGTCCAACACCGATTTTCCGGTCTTGAAGCTGACATGTTCCGGGCTATCGGGGAAGAAAAGAAATTGAATGGGGCGATCTCCAGAGTCGCCGGAAGGCACCACCTCACCGAAGCCGAATGCAGGACTCAATTGAACCGTTCCATTGGTGAATTCGAAGAAGCCCGACTGATATACACCGGAGAAAAGATGTTGGTGAAGATTGTTGAGGCAACGAATGGATAAGGCTTATGCCATCACAGCGGATCTTTTCACACTGCCGTATAAAGACAGCGCGTCCATTCTCTATGCACCCCTGGTCGGCTTCGCCTGTATCGCCAATGCAGATACGGTGAACCTGCTGGCGGATCTGGACACCACCGATTTCTCCACGCTCAATGAAGACCAAAAGTCCGTTCTGGATTTCCTGGATAAGAAAGGCATTCTGAATGGTTCGGATGAATTCGATTGCATCAAGCACCTTCCTGAGGTATACACGCCGACCATGGTCACGTTATTTCCAACGAATCAATGCAATCTGTTCTGCAAATACTGCTATGCTTCGGCGGGAGACAGGAAACCGATGTTCATGGACTGGCACATCGCCACCAATGCCGTGGAAATGGTGATTCGAAATTTAAAGGAAAAAGGTGCCAAGCACTTCTCCATGGGGCTCCACGGCGGCGGGGAGCCGCTCTATCCCTGGGAGTTCATTAAGAAAATCGTGATCTATGTCCAGGAACGCTGTGCCAAGGAGGGACTGGATCCTTTTATCTACGCGGCCACCAACGGCATTCTCAGCATAAAACAATTGGAATGGATTATCAAACATCTCAAGAATCTGAACATTTCCTTTGACGGGCTTCCCCAGGTCCAAGATCATCATCGTCCCCTGCCCAACGGGAAGGGCTCTTTCGAATACGTGGATCGAACGATGAAATTTTTAGATGAAAATAATTTTCCCTATGGTGTACGCGGGACGGTGACAGACTACAACATCAATCTCATGGAAGAGACCATCGATTTCATTGGTCAGAACTATAAAGTGAAGTCAGTCCATCTCGAACCCCTCTTCTACTGCGGCCGATGTAAGACCAGCGGCACCATGGCACCCGACATACAGGCATTCGCCGAAAATTTCATGAAATGTGAACCCAGGTGTATTCCGTACGACATTCAGTTGACTTATTCGGGATGCCACCTGGAATTTCTCAGGAACTCGTTCTGCGGTGTTTCCAGCGACAACTTCTCGGTGACCCCCGACGGATACGTCACTACCTGTTTCGAAGTGACCGATAAGTCGGATCCCAAGTCCGATGTTTTTTTTATTGGAAGCATAAAAGAAAACGGCCAATTGGACATCAATGAAAAAAAGCGGAAATATTTACACACCATCACCGTGGATAATCTGAACTATTGCCAGGATTGCTTCGCCAAATGGCACTGCGCAGGCGAGTGTGCAGCCAAAATCGAACACAACGATTATCAGGGTGATCGCGGCAATGAGCGCTGTCAACTCAACCGTCAACTCATTCAAAACCGGTTGACGGGTATCATCGAGGGAAATTATAAGAGTCCATTGACCAGATACTATGGAGATCTCACAGAAAAAGGAAAAGACAAAAAATCTGGTAAAACATGTCAGAAAACCAAATGCGTAACAAAACTAA
>CAZYTI010000407.1:0-4886 GCA_964650065.1 uncultured bacterium | reverse complement strand
CCTTTTCCCTTTACCAATTTAAAATCCACAAAGAGACGCCCTGCGTTAATCATCTCACCTGATGAATACAACGAGAAAATAGATGTCGTAATCGCATTCATCACAAGTAAAATTGACACAGAATACAGATTGGGAGATTATCAAATACGGGAGTGGAAGAAAGCCAAACTACCAAAACCATCCAAGATAAGAATGAAGTTCGCCACACTCGACAAATCTATGATTGTAAAAAAAATTGGGAAATTGAGTATCAAAGATATATCTGAATTTAAAAAAATTCTAACCCATTTTTTTATTGGGTAATGATAAATTCTTTCTCGTAGTAAATCATTTAAAGTAATAATTTATTTATAGCTTAAACGGAGTATCTTAATGAAAGTCATCCTCGATCTATGTGTCGTGCCCATGGGTGTGGGCGTATCGGTTTCCAAATATGTGGCGGTATGCGAACGTATTCTGAAAGAAGCCGGTCTGAAAATACGACTTCATGCCTACGGAACCAACGTCGAAGGAGATTGGGACAACGTCTTCGCAGCCGTTAAACAGTGCCATGAAACCATTCACGATATGGGGGCGCCCCGTATATCCACAACCATCCGTGTGGGAACCCGAACCGACCGGTCTCAGACCATGGCAGACAAGATAAAGAGTGTTCAAGATAAATTAAATAGCGAATAATTCAACCCCGGAGTATCATGCAGCCCTTTGATTTGGACGCCCTGATTGACAGAAAAGACACTTACAGCTTAAAGTGGGATAAATATAAAGAAAAGGATATTATTCCCCTCTGGGTTGCAGACATGGATTTTCCTTCGCCGCCGGCAGTGATCGAATCATTGCATAATCGGATCGACCATCGGGTATTCGGTTACACGCTTGCCCCTGAAGCACTCACCCAAACGATCATGGCAGATCTGGAATTAAATTATGGATGGAAAATACAGGACGAGTGGCTGATTTATCTGCCGGGCCTGGTTACCGGAATCAATGTGGCCTGCAGGGCCGTAGGAAATGATGGCGATGCGGTAGTCACCAATGTGCCTATCTATCCTCCTTTCCTCTCAGCACCCAAACTATCGCAACGCCAGTTGATCACCTTCCCGCTCAAAAAGATAAAAGGGCGATGGTCTTTCGATTTCGATAGATTGGAAAAGTCGATCACATCAGAGACAAAACTCTTCCTGCTCTGCAATCCCCACAATCCGGCCGGAAGATGCTTCACCCGTGAGGAACTCGAAGCACTGATCACCATTTGTGAAAGACATGACATCATTCTCTGTTCCGACGAGATCCATTGTGACCTCATTTTAGACAAAGACAAGAAACATATCCCTACAGCCACATTGAATGAACGAGCAGCGGACAGAACCATCACCCTCATGGCACCCAGTAAAACGTATAATATTCCCGGTCTGGGATGCTCCTTTGCCATTATTCCCAATGACCATTTGAGACGCCGCTTTTTCAAGGCTACAGCCGGCATCGTTCCCCATGTCAACATCTTGGGGTACACCGCAGCCCTGGCTGCGTACCGAGACGGCCACGACTGGCTGATTGCCTTGCTCAACTACTTAAGAAAAAACCGAGATTTCCTCACCCAGGCGATTACTGATCTTCCCGGCCTGAACATGACCCATGTGGAGGCGACCTATCTGGCATGGATCGACACCCGGGAGGCCAATCTTGAAGATCCATATCAATTTTTTGAGAATGCCGGAGTTGGTATGTCCAATGGAAAAGACTTCGGTGGAGAGGGCTTTTTGCGACTCAACTTCGGGTGCGCTCGCCCCTTATTGGAAGAAGCCCTGAGTCGAATAAAACGTGCTATTTAAGGAAAAATCAAATGAAGAACACGCATACCCGGGGAAAAGAGTCTAATCAAAAAACGGGAAAAATCCATAAACGTGCCTGGGAAGACCTGCGCAAAGGGGACATCAAACGAACCCTGCGTCAGAATGTAAAAGACCTCTATTACTTTTATTTAGACAAAGAGACTCGGGCCAGATTGGCCGATATGGGCCGAGTGAAACGATGGATCATCATGCAAATTTGGATACTGAAGAGTCTGTTCTTGAAATTGACACCAGTTCGACGGATACTCATATTGATATCCCTGTGGAGTTATGTTCTCTTCAGTGGTTCTTACCGAATCGGCAATCTTCAAATAAATGTGAATATGCGACTCCTCTCTTTTGTGATCCTTCTATTCATCCTGGCCTTAGAACTCAGGGATAAACTTTTAGCCCGTGATGAACTCGCCGCAGGCAGGGCTGTCCAATTCGCACTCATGCCCGACAGAAGTCCAAAAGTCCCGGGGTGGGACATCTGGCTGTATACACATCCTGCCAATGAAGTCGGTGGCGACATGGTCGACTACCTTTGGATTCACGACGATCGAATGGGTTTGGCCCTGGGAGATGTTGCCGGAAAAGGACTGGGTGCTGCCCTGGTCATGGCCAAACTCCAGGCCACCATACGTGCCCTCGCTCCCAACTTCAAATCTTTAAATAAACTGGGTTCCCAGTTAAACACGATATTCTGTCGCGATAGTATACCCGAACGATTCGTATCTCTGATTTACCTGGAGCTGGGACCCAAATCAGATAAGATCCGATTGCTCAATGCAGGCCATTTACCACCTTTCATGGTTCGGGATTCTAAAATCCACGAATCGGAGCATGGCGCTCCTGCCCTGGGTCTCCAATCCGATTCCCGATATAAAGAAACAGATCTAACAGTAAATAAAGGAGACCTTGTTTTAGTCTATTCTGACGGTTTAACAGAAGCCCGCAACGAAGCAGGAGCATTCTTCGGTGAAAAAAAGGTGACCGACTTATTGCTTCAATATAAAGGGAATTCGGCTGAGACCATAGGCGACCGATTACTCAAGGAAGTGGATCAGTTTATTGACAATGCCCCGCAGAGTGATGATCTATCGATGATTCTATTAAAAAGAACGGGCTAATAACAACACTTTACCTTGAACCGATAAATACTTGAATAGGCCACTGGGTACTGGCTGCTGGTTTCTGGGTAAATAAAGTAATACCAAAGGAAATTCGCCTCAAAATTCAAGATTTTATATTGATGAATTTTTTATAAAACTATCTCAATAAGATAATTGGAAGGAGTCAAACAATGATTGGACGAACCGTTCTCATATTTACATGTGTAATTTCATCCTTATTCGCACAAGAAGGCAATCATGTCCCTACCATTGAAGAACTCTTGAATCTGAAAACCATCGGAGGGGCTCAGATTTCACCCGATGGCAATTGGGTGGCCTATACGGTAACCGAAACCGATTTCGAGCAGGATGCCTATGTGACCCAGATCTGGCTGGCCGATGTGAAATCCGGGGATACCTTCCAACTCACACGGGGAGAAAAGTCATCATCCAATCCCCAATGGTCTCCGGATGAGAAATGGCTGGCATTCACGTCCAGCAGGAATGGCGACAAAAGACAGATCTATGCCATACGACCCACAGGTGGCGAGGCATTTCAACTCACCGATTCGGAAACCGGTGTTTCAGGTTATAAATGGTCTCGGGACAGTAGAGCTATCGCCTATACGGCCAGAGAGCCCGAATCCAAAGACATGAAGAAGCGGAAGGAACATGTGGGTGATTTTTTGGTGGTCCGCGGAGAATATCAACACACCCACCTCTGGTCCTTCGATGTGGACGAGGCCTTGAAGTTATCCACCAAAGGCAAGCAACACACAAAAGGCAAATCATTCAATGTGACTGGTTTTTCCTGGTCGCCGGATGGGACGAAAATCGCATTCAGTGCCACCAAGAATCCCGATTATGTCAATTGGGGAACAGCAGATATCTATTTGTTCACCCTGAAGGACAGTACCATGACGAAAATCGTCTCAGAGCCCGGTCCTGATTCAAACCCCCAATGGTCTCCCGATGGCAAACAAATATTGTATTCGACCTATTTTGGAAAAGAACGGTACTACGCCTTTAATTCCAATTTTGCCGTCATTCCTGCCGGAGGCGGTGAGCCCCAATCCCTCACCGATGCTTTCGATGAGAATCCGGGTTTCGTCACATGGAACCAGGACGGCATCTATTTTTCCGCCCTGCAGAAAACCACTGCTCATCTGTTTAGGCTAAATCCCAGGACCAAAAAAATTGATCGTATCACCCAACCCGATGAACTCATGGCCGGTTCATTCTCTATGACTGCTGACGGAAAAACATTTGCTTATACCGCCGATGCGCCATCCGCCCTGCGGGAAGTCTTCGTATCAAAAATAAAAAAGATGTCACCGGTAAAATTAACAACTAAGACCACACAAATAGAACATTTCATTATGGGCAAACGGGAGATCATTTCGTGGACGAGCAAAGACGGTACGGTCATCGAGGGGGTACTCGTTAAACCGGCAGACTTTGATCCCGACACAAAATATCCCCTCCTTTGTGTGATCCATGGCGGGCCCACAGGCATCGACCGACCCTATCCCCGGGGAAATCGGTACTACCCGGTCGACATCTGGGCCGGCCGCGGTGCGCTGATGCTACGTGTAAATTACCGGGGAAGTGCGGGATATGGCGAAGCATTCCGAAGATTGAATATGCGCAATCTTGGTGTGGGGGATGCCTGGGACGTACTGTCCGGGGTGGATCATCTCATCGATAAAGGGTGGGTGGATCCCGACAAGATTGGCTGCATGGGCTGGAGCCAGGGCGGGTATATCTCCGCATTCTTGACCACTTCATCGGACCGTTTTGCAGCCATTTCCGTAGGTGCCGGTATATCCAACTGGGCAACCTATTACTACAATACCGACATCACCCCATTTACCATCAATTATCTGGGCGACGATCCTATCGATGATCCTGAAATTTATCAGAAGACCTCCCCCATGTC
>CAZYTI010000406.1:0-4890 GCA_964650065.1 uncultured bacterium | reverse complement strand
TAATCTCATGACCTAAAATCAGTGGTGCTTTTTTAAGGCGATACCATTCCATCACATCGCTGCCGCAAATACTGCTGGCCATGACTTTGACCAACAACTCTCCTGGCCCGATTTGGGGTGTTTCCATTTCCTCTATACGAATATCATGATTGTTGTAATACATGGCGCCACGCATGAAGGCCTCCGTATTCATGTGGAAATTTTCTACTGAATGTCTCTAACGTCATCCGTTTTTGACGCTTTCATATAAATCGAGAGCTTCCTTCACGTCACTGTCTTCGTGAATGAGGTGTTGTAAAGCTCTCGCTACGGCAACTGGATGTTCATTTTGCCACACGTTTCGTCCCAAGTTGATACCGATGGCGCCTTTTTGGAGACCGTCATGAACAAATTCCAGAACTTCCCGCACAGTCTCACACTTGGGTCCGCCGGCCATGACGATGGGGACTGGACATCCCTCTGTGACCTTTTCGAAATTTTCACACCAGTAGGTTTTTACAACCCGGGCACCCAATTCGGCCGCAATACGGCAATAGAGAGCGAGGGTCCGGGCTTCGCGTTTTTCCATTTCTCTACCAACGGCCGTGACGGCCATGACAGGAATTCCCGCTTCTTCAAATTCATTTACCGTATGACTGAGATTCATGAGCGTTTGATGTTCATACGCGGTACCGATGAAAATGGATAAACCGACAGCAGCGACATTCAAACGAATAGCCTCATTGATGGAAGTCGTAATGCCTTCGTTGGCCAGATCTTCGCCTACGACGCTGGTCCCACCGGATATCCGGAGGATGATCGGCAGGCTACTGACAGGATCAACGCACGCCCTGAGAACTCCCCGGGTAACGAAGAGGGCATCGCAATAAGGTAAGAGTGGTTTGATCGTTTCTCCAGGCCTTTCCAATTTGTGTGTGGGGCCCTGGAAGTATCCGTGGTCTATGGGTAGAAAAAAGCAGCGCCCATCTGTCCGAATGAGCTGTGCCAATCGATTTTTCATTCCCCAGTTCATTTATATTTCCTCCTTATTGGTTTTCTTTCGTGATAATTCGTGTTCATTCGTGGTTAAAAAAGTATAAATGTGAAATATTAAACCGGTTTGATGATGAGATATTCTTTTTCGATGAGCCAATGATGGAATTCCCAGGTCGTGTGTTTACAATCTGTGCGGCAAGTCGAACGGAGTTTTTCATATTGCTCCGAGCCTTCTTCTTGCTCATTTAATTCCAGTTGCACGGGACACTTGATTTCTTTACAGTATGCTCGCCGTTTATAATCTTCATAGCCTTCGGTTGTCATGATCATCACCTTCTTATGTTTTTATTCCATCAAAGGAATGTCTATTAAAATGGAATGATTGTATTTGTAAATGCTCGTTGAATTTTGTAATTTTTATAGTGCGTTTTATTTTACGAAAAAACATTGTGTATGTCAAGTATTGGTTAATGTATTTTTATGAAAATCATCTGAATCCAAATGGTTCAAATAGAGAAGAGGATTAAACGAGGATGTCATCATACTATTAGACGAAAGGGAGATGTTGTGACGAGCATATCTGTCATTAACGTACGAGAGAAGTTATCGAGGATTACAGAACAATGGTCGCCCAAGATTGTGGCCCGGTTGAATGATACACATTTTAAACTTGTGAAGTTTAAAGGTGATTTCATTTGGCATCGACACCAAGATACTGACGAAGCGTTTTTTGTCCTCAATGGTGAGATGCATATCGACTTTCGCGACACAAGAAAAACATTGAAACAAGGGGAGTTGTTGGTCGTCCCCAAGGGTGTGGAGCACAAACCCCATGCCGAGGAAGAATGTCATATCATGCTCATTGAACCAGCCGGCACTCCCAATACCGGTGATGTCGGAGGCAATCGGACAGTTGAAGAGCCTGAATGGATTTGATCTTTGAAATCCGTGAATGAATCATCCCGATGATGGTGTGGTGAGTGGAGGTACATTTAAAAGTACAAGTTAAACTTGACCTTTTGCTTAAGATTGTTATATTAGAGAAATTGGGAATTTTCTAATCCAACGATCCCTTAAAAATAAAAAATATTTAAATGAGATGCCCAAGATTTATGCCGAGAATATCTTGTGACACAACTTTTCATCCGTCTGTTTGATGATTCCAAATCAACATTTGGAGGGTGCTATGTTCGAAAGAAAAACGGTTTTCATCCTGTTATGCATGACATTTATTTTTCTAACCGCTTTTACCCAAACGGGAAATGAGAAAAATAGTTTAAACAAGCTGACTGTCGAGAAGATCATGCGGGATCCGAAATGGATCGGACCATCGCCCAATCGTATCTATTGGTCTGAAGATGGTAAGTTCGTTTATTTCACCTGGAATCCGGAGAATGCAGAGAGCGACTCTCTCTATGTCGTTCCCAGGAATGGCGGAAAACCCCGTAAACTATCCCTTTCTGAACGAATGGTACTTCCCGGGAGAAGTGGGACTTACAATCGTAATAAAACCCAAAAGGTATTTGAGAAAAATGGAGATATTTTTATTCTCGACATTAAACAGGGACGCACACGACAAATCACGAATACCGTTGAAAGGGAGTCCGCACCCAGCTATTCCCACGATGAAAATAAGATCATCTTCACCAAGGAGAACAATCTATATTACTGGTCCTTGAGCGATGGTCATTTGGTCCAGTTGACGGATTTTCGTAAGGGTAGAGCACGGCCGACCAGGAGGGAACCCGGTACGGATCAGGAAAAGTGGCTTAAAAAGGAGGAATTGGGTCTGATCCAAGTCCTGAAACAACAAAACGACCGGAGGGAAAAGTCCCGTAAGAATCGGGAGGCCGAGGCACCCAAAAGGCCCAAAGAGATATACATACAGGACAAGCGGGTGATGGGTGCTCAACTGAGTCCGGATGAACGATTTGTGTCGTTTCTGTTGAATCAACAACCCAAGAATGCAAAACGTACCATCATCCCAAATTATGTACATGAGACGGGTTTTACGCAGGATATTTCTGCCCGTACCAAGGTAGGTGCACCTATGGGGACGTATGAGTTCGGCATATACGATATCAAGAGAGACTCGGTGCTGTATATTTCAAAAGAAAACATTCCGGGTATATATGATAAGCCCAAATATCGTGCGGAAAAAGAAGATAAAGAAGAGGGAAAAAAAGAAGAGGGGAACAGAAAAGGAGGGAAAAAGAACAAGGCGAGAGATGTGATGATCATCGGTCCGGTATGGTCGGACAATGGAGCGCGTGCATTGGTGATTGTTACGGCCATGGACAACAAGGACCGCTGGATCATGACCCTGGAGTCCGATTCTGCAAAACTCGTCCTTGTTGATCGACAGCAGGATGAGGCCTGGATTGGCGGACCCGGAATGCGGAGTTGGTGGCGGGGAAATCCATCGGTGGGCTGGATGCCTGACAATCGTCGTGTGTGGTTTCAGTCTGAAGTGTCGGGTTATTCCCAATTGTATACGGTGGATGTATTGTCCGGGGAGAAGAAAGCATTGACCATGGGAAAGTTCGAAGTCTATTCGCCGCAAATCTCCAGGAATAAAAAACACTGGTATTTTACCTCTAACGAAGTGCATCCAGGAGAGCAACATTTGTACCGAATGCCCCTTGATGGGGGGGCGTGGACACAGATCACCAGTATGACCGGTTCCAATCAGGTGAGTCTTTCACCCGATGAGAAGATGTTGGCCATTCGTTATTCCTATTGTAACAAACCATGGGAACTCTACGTCATGGAAAACAGACCGGGCGCCAGAGCCCGTCAGATCACACATTCCATCAGCGAGGAGTTCTCCTCCTATTCATGGAGGGAGCCTGAGATTTTGACTTTTACAGCACGGGACGGGGCACAGGTTTATGCACGTCTCTATCGGCCGGAGCATCCGGAGGCAAACGGACCCGCCGTGGTTTTCGTCCATGGTGCCGGGTATCTTCAAAATGCCCATAAATGGTGGAGCAGTTACTTCCGTGAATACATGTTTCATAATCTCCTGGCAGATAACGGGTACACCGTCTTTGATATTGATTATCGAGGGAGTGCCGGGTATGGCCGTGACTGGCGGACCGGTATCTATCGTTTCATGGGGGGTAAAGACCTAACGGATCAGGTAGACGGGGCAAAGTTCCTGGTTGAAAATTATGATGTGGATTCTAAACGGATTGGCATTTATGGAGGATCTTACGGAGGTTTCATCACGTTCATGGCCATGTTTACCGAGCCCGATGCCTTCGCTGCCGGAGCCGCTCTCAGACCGGTTTCAGATTGGGCCCATTACAATCATGGCTATACATCGAATATTCTCAATATTCCCTATGCCGATAGCTTAGCCTATGTTCGGAGTTCTCCAATCTACCATGCCGAGGGCCTTGAGGGAGCACTCCTCATCTGCCACGGCATGGTTGATACGAACGTGCATTTTCAGGATGTCGTCCGGTTGGTACAGAGACTCATCGAGTTGGGGAAAGACAACTGGGAACTGGCGGTGTATCCAGTGGAAGGCCATGGTTTTCGAGAACCCAGCAGTTGGACGGATGAGTATAAACGGATCTTCAAGTTGTTCGAGGAGAATCTTAAATAATTGTAAAATTGGCGAGTTCAAAGTATTCACCACGGATTTACACAGATAACCACGGAAAAAAAAGAGAAAAAGTAACAAAGAACTAGATGCCTTTATTTTGAGCAAACAAAAAGTTAAGAATAGAGAAAAAGGAATCATTCTTTGGGCCCAAAGAACCGCCGGAGGCAGCCTGGGCACCTCACTCCTGACTCTTAAGGCAAACAAGGTCATTCTGGGGGCCAAAAAACCGCCGGAGGCAGCCTGGGCACCTCACTGCTGGCTTTTACAACTTGTACAGAAAAGGAATAATTTTGCCCCCAACA
>CAZYTI010000405.1:0-4895 GCA_964650065.1 uncultured bacterium | reverse complement strand
TGAAATAGTCTATTATTCGGGGAATGACGATACGTATTCTGATACCGATGGCGATACCGATGAAAAGCCGGACAAAGATATTTAGCAAAAAGGAAGGCGGGGAGGCAAGCCTTATATTATACAACTGAATGAAAATAAACAAATTAAATAAAAATAATTCTAAACCTTTTGACAAAACCTCATGAGGCCATAGGAAGCATCCATGGAAAAGACAATCAACACATCTTTGAGTAGACAAGTCTCTCGACGAGACTTCTTAAAAGGTGCTACCGCGGTGTCTGCTTTTACTATCGTGCCGCGCCATGTGCTTGGGGGACCCGGTTTCACGTCACCCAGTGATACGCTGAACATTGCCGGTGTTGGTGTCGGCGGCATGGGACAAAACAATGTCAGGATGTGCGAACCGGAAAATATCGTGGCCCTCTGTGACGTGGATGATAAATATTCAGCCAAGGTGTATGAACGTTATCCGAATGCCAAGAGGTATCGCGATTTCCGGATCATGCTCGAGAAACAAAAAGACATCGACGCCGTGATTGTCGCAACACCCGACCACACCCATGCTGTTGTCGCACTCATGGCGATACAAATGGGCAACCTCGCCGTCCGCTTTCCAGACCGGAGACTCCTCTGGGACGGATTGAAAATGGAGGTTACCAACGATCCGGAAGCGAATGGTTATGTGCAGCGGAAGTATCGGGAAGGATGGAGTTTGTAGCTTTATTATCTTCTCCAATGGACAGATGTCGAGATGATAATTTTTACCTGTAGCTATTTTTTCCCATGGGCTGTTCAGTTTCGGTCGACCCACATCCCTGACATGTGAATTACCGGCTGATCATTTTTACCGGAATGATTATTTGTGACCCTCCTGATGCGAGGAGGGATAAAGTGATTAACTGCCCCACTTAAAAACTTTTTTCCGATAATTAAAAAACACTTGACAAAAACGAACGTTCGTTCTATAATATAGCAGCCCATTCGAATGGAGACATGGCATGCCGAAATTATCCAAGGAACAACTGAATCAAGTCAAAGAGCAGATCATGCGGGCAGCCATTGCCTGTGTTGCTCGCAAAGGTTTTCATCAGACCACCATGAGAGATATCTGTAAGGAGGCAAAATTGAGCATCGGAGCCGTGTACAACCATTTCAAGAACAAAGAGGAAATACTCGCAGAAGTCACAAAAGGAGGACGACATGCCAAAGAACTAATTTTCCAGAAGATTAATGCATGCCAGAATGCCAGGGAAGGTTTGAACGAATTGTTTAAGTACATGTTTCATACCTATAAAAATGAAACGTTCAAGATCTATGGCGCCATCGATCTCGAAACCTATGGCGAGGCCGCCAGGAATAAAAAAATCCGGAAAATCATGCTCGATGAATTCCAGAGCCTGATGACTCCGCTATCAAAATTTATTCAGCATTGGCAAGCTGAAGGAGAAATAAGACCTGACATTGATCCCGATTACCTGGCCAACACACTCATTGCCATTTCTGTTGGGATTAAGGTGCATCTCCTGATTCAATCCGATCTCACACCCGAAGGATTTCAAGACGTGGTGGAGAAAACCCTCTCAGATTCGATCTGGGCTGATTCAGAGTAAGGAGTATCATCGTGTCCACAGACAACGCTGAAAGGATCGTTTTCTCTAAAATCCATCATCTACTACCGCCGGCGGACACCGGTGTGGCAGATCATCCTGTTAACCATCATCCTCTTGGCCTGGGGATATTTTGTACTTTTGGTCATTTTTCGCCCCCTGGGAAAACCGATTATCGATACCTTCTTTTCCTGGGTCCCTGAAATTTATTTCTTTGAAACCTTTATGAGCCAATTGGACCAATATCCGAAATCGATTCTGATATTCACCTCGATCCTGGGCATTTTCATCAACGGTATATTTGGACCCATCGTGGAAGAACTCTATTTTCGCGGGTTCCTGCTGCCCAGAATCTCCCGATTCAAAGGGTGGGCACCCCTTCTGAATACAGCGTTATTTGCTCCGTACCATTTCTTCACGCCCTGGCAAAATCCAATGCGACTTGTGGCCTTTTTACCCATGTGCTACACAGTGTGGTGGAAGAAAAACATAACCGTTGGAATTTTCGTCCACTGTATCATGAATCTCATCGGAACCATCGGGATGTTGTTAGCTATCCTGAATCTCAACTGAAGGATTCACATTCCATCCTTGCTCATATTGACCCGCTTTCGTATTTTAAAACAGTGCCCGCAAGTTATTTGGGGAAAAACCGTCTAATCTTATGTGCAAAGACCTGAACGGATTCCCATGACCGAGCGCGATCACCGAAATCCTGAAACAGATGATCACATCGATTTCAAAAAGCTTGTTTTCGAACATCAGGACCGCGTTCTGAATACGTGCTACCGGTTCGTTCATAACCGGGAAGATGCCGACGTTGCAATTATCAAAAATACAGGGGCAGGACACTATCGGAAGAATATATCGAATAGAGGGTTTCCAATTCCTGTTTCGATTGATCCGTTCAAATCCGCCCAATCCGTCCCCATCCGCGTTCCATTCCGTTGATCATGCAATATCCACATCGCCGGTTGTATAATTAGATAATTCTGAGATATAAGAAACCACTTTCCCCTTGCATCTCTCTTGCAAATTGTGTGTCCTTTCCGTTATAAGAAAACTGTTAACAATTTTCGAATTTCTATGGTATCTGTAAAAACCAATCCAGCCGAAAAAGGTAGACCACAATGGGACACACCACAAGCAAAACACTCTACAGAAATTTGGGGAAAAAGATTGACAATCTTACGATGCGAGCCCCATGGAATGAGCCCCTATATCAAATCATGAAGGAACTCTACACCCCCGAGGAAGCCGAAAGCGAACTCAAAATGCCTTATAGCCTCTCTCCGTTGGAAAGTATCGCTAAAGCCACAAAATACGACCAAACAAAATTACAAGAAATCCTCAAAAACCTGTGCTCCAAAGGACTCGTCATCGATTTTTGGATAAATGATGAATATCTCTACATGCCATCCCCCATGGTCATCGGCATCTTCGAATTCACAATGATGAGGACCGGGTCCGATCTGAACACCAAAACTTGGGCCAAACTGTTTCATCGATATATGCAGGAGGATAGTGGATTTTTTACAGCCAATTTTCAGAAAGGTGAAATAATTTCCTTCATGAGGACATTACCCCATGAAGAGACCATCGACATGTCGGATTATGTCGAGATTTAAGACTATGAAAGCGCCATTGCCATCACCGAAGCATCCGATAAATTTGCCAATGGGATTTGTTCGTGTCGCCATGAAAAATATCATATCGATGAAAAAGAGTGCGATGTACCCCTGGACGGTTGTTCCTCCTACGGTTCTGGTGCCGATTATCTGATCCGGAACAAACTGGCAAAAGAAGTCTCAAAATCGGAGATGCTGGAAAACATCGCTCGTTCAAAGGACTTAGGCCTGGTTCTGAATGCGGACAACGTACAAAAGAACATCACATTCATATGCCATTGCTGTAAATGCTGTTGCGGCGCTTTAATGGGCATAAGCCGGCATGGTTTTGCCAACTCAGTGATTACCTCCAGTTATATCGCACAAGTTGATGAAATCCTCTGTACCGGATGTGGAAAATGTGCCCGGGTCTGTCCCATTGATGCCATAGAAATGATCCCACACAACAATTCTGAAAACAAGGGGAAAAACATCTCCCGGATCGATACAGCCATATGTCTTGGATGCGGTGTCTGTGCGTTGAAATGTTCCTCGGGTGCGGTTAAACTGAAAAAACGTAAAAAGCGCGTCATTCCTCCTGAGACGACTTTTGAACGTATCATACTCCAATGCCTCGAAAGAGGGACCCTCCAAAATCAAATATTCGACCAACCACAGAGTCTGACGCATCAATTTATGAGAGGATTCATCGGCGGATTTCTTAAACTGACACCTGTAAAAAAAGCGTTGATGAGCGATACACTGCGTTCAAGATTTCTCACTTCAATGAAAACAGGTATAAAACTCCAGGGAAAGGGCTGGCTCACCGAAATGTAGAGGAAGCATCATGCTGAACAGCCTCTTTAAAATAATTTACCTGGCAAATGATATTACACAACTGGATCGCCGGATATTCTTTCATCATCGTTATGATCCCCCAATACCTGTCAAGAGTAAAAAACGAAGAACTTATGATGCTGAATCAATTTGGTGAAGTGTATCAGGAATATATGAACCGAACGGGTCGAATTTTTCCCCGTCTTTCGAACAAATGATTCACCACGGAAGAACACAGAAGAACACAGAAAATAACGAAACAGACAAACTTAGATTCATATGATACTGGTTGCTGGCTACTGGTTTCTGGTAAAATTTTGGAATAGTGGAATTATTAACCAGCAGCCAGTGGCCAGAAACCAGAAACATGTTGAACTGGGCAAGTACTTTAAGCAAACATATGGCACACCCCTCAAAAAATGTGACGAGGCATTCTACGAATTTTGGTTTAATGGACCCATGGACATACTGTTACCCGATTGGCCATGACTGGAGTGATTGATGAAGCTGGGCATCCTCGTTGTTTACATGTTGGTAGAGGAAAATGAAAAATTACTCGATATTCATCTTAATCAAATCGAGAATCATACACAAGTTCCCTATACTATTTATGGTAGTGTGAACAGACTCTTGCCGGTATTTAGAAAAAAGCTCGATCAACATCCAGCCGTAAAAATCTGTGATTGTCCTCAGACCGATCTAAGGAGTACAAGGGAACACTCTTTCTATCTGGAACAGTTGGTTAAGATGGCCATAGACGACGGCATGACCCATCTTGTCACACTCCACCTGGATTCCTTCCCTATTCGAACCGGGTGGGCCCAACAATTGGCGAATAAACTGA
>CAZYTI010000404.1:0-4899 GCA_964650065.1 uncultured bacterium | reverse complement strand
TTTCTGCGTATACTTGAAACCAAATGCATTCAATCCACCGTAAATGAAAGGTAAAAACTGGCTCCCTTCGGTTAGACCATATCCAGCCCTTATTTCGAGTGTGGGCAGTAAGGTGGTTCGGAGTTTGTCCGTTTTGAATGTGCCGTCGGTAATCGTATTGATACCCGTACCTGCAGATAAAAACAGCCGTGGGGAGATATTGTACTTTAAAAACATCTCCAACCCGGGTCCCATACCATCAACCCCATCGAAGTGGGTACCCACAAAGCTGCCTCCCACCGCATTGGGTTGTGTGATCTTGAATCCCTGTCCCATGCCCTGACTCGTTATTCCAACCAGGAGAAGAACAAAAACGCTAAAAAAAATGATTCGTTTCATCACTCTATCCTCCTAAAACTTTCATTTTTATCTGATTCACCCATTTATAAAAATTTACATCAAACTATCCTGCAAATATTTTGCCAAAACATGATTATTTTCTAAATAATTGGCATAGACATTTGATATTACTGACCTTATGGTTATGGAACCGTCAAATATTTAGAATCCCAATTTGAAATACTCTGGTCGAAATTCATACATTTTATTTACATCCTTTTTCCACTGATGTCATAATAACTAAAATGAATATTTTCAAAAATATTGTGGAAATTTATTCCTTTTTCCTGTATATTGATTAAATTTTAAATTTTGTCTCAATCATACCATCAACTTCGAGGGGAGACATATGGAGAAGCAACCCACCAATCGTCGAGGATTTCGATCCTTTCCACCGTTATTCTGGCTCGTTGTGATTTTTGAATTTTTTGAAAGAGGTTCATACTATGGAATGATGAGCTTCATATCTGTTTATTTCGTCGATGTTCTGAATTTTCCAAAGGAAAATATTGATGATCTTTCTTTATTCGGCTTTTTTATTCATACCGTAAAGAATCCACGATATTCAACCGCATAGCCCGTATAGCGGGTGTGATACCGGCAAAGAATCCCGCGACAACCATGAAGAAAACAGTGATTGTGGAAGTAAACAGGGAATTCTGAGGTGAAAAGAGCATCATGAGTTGGGTGTTCTGGCTCCGCAGGATTTCGACGAGAGCGGTAAGTCCGGCATTCAAACCCCAACCAATGAGAAATCCAATGACTCCCCCTAGAAAAGTCAGAGCCAGGGCTTCTGTAAACAGTTGCTGAAAAATATGTTTCTTGAGGGCTCCGATGGCTCTTCGGATTCCGATTTCTCGCGTGCGCTGCGTGACGACGAAGAACATGATGTTCATGACGCCCACGGCCCCAATTAATAATGTGATAACACCCACCCCTCCGAGAAATACTTGAAGACCTATCACAATATAATGAAGAAAATTCATTCCTTCCAGCATGCTAAAAACATTCAATGCATCTTCATCTTCTGCCTGAAATCCGTGCAATTTGCCTAAGGTCTTCCGGATTTCTCGCTCGGTTTGCTCATATCGATCCTTATCGACCGGGGACACGAGAATGCGGGACAGGAATTTTCTTCCACTGAAATCCTTCAACGCAGTTGTATAGGGTATGAGGAGTTTTTCGTCATCCAAGGATGTGTTGATCGACAACTGAAAACCTTTCGGTTGATCGGAACCAATGATGCGATACCGAATACCAGCAATATTTATGTATTCTCCTAAGACCGCTTTTCTTCGACTTCCGAACAGACGTTCTTCCGTGGTCGCTCCTAAAAAACACACCCGTCTTTTTTCGTCCACATCTCCTTGGTTGATAAATCTGCCCTCTCCCACCTTAAAATTGCGCATGGTGAGCGTACCCGGTACGACACCGAGCGTGTGTATAGCACGGCTTTCATTTCCTACTTTTGCCACTAAAAACCGGCAATTATATTCCGGAAGTGCATCTTCAATATGGTTCGGAAAGGCCGTCAGAGCATGAATATCCTTTTCAGTGAGTCGGATTCTTCTACCTTCCCGAAAGGAGCCTCTCTGGCTTTTCAGCCTGCCTCCACTTACAAATACCGTTTTCTCACCCATTTTACCAAACTCGCGGTTAAAAAAATTCTGAAAACCCGATCCAAAACCAATGAGTACGATAATAGCCGCAATACCCCAGAATATACCGAACATCGTGAGAAAACTTCGAGATTTACTGCTGCGTATTTCTAAGAATGCCTGCCCAATGAGTTCACCGGTGAGTGTTCGGGAAACCCAGAGAGGCTTCGGAATTTTCTTTCCTCCTCCTATTTCTCCGCGTTCATACTGTAACGCTGTAACCGGCTGCATTTCAGCAGCATTTTTCGCAGGAATATAACCCGATATAACGCCTGTCAGGATCATCACGACAACCACGATGAGAGAAAGTTCGATAGAATTAGTGGGGAGCGGGATATAAGGAGGAAGAGGCAATAGTTTGAATAATCCTAAGAAAGCCGATCCCAATAGAAAACCAGCCAATCCACCCAGTAGCGTGATAAAGAGTGATTCAGCCAAGAATTGAAGTCGAATATCCCTCTTTTTTGCGCCAACCGATTTCCGAATACCTATTTCCCCTGTCCGTTCCTGAACCGACACTAACATGATATTCATCACACCAATACCACCGATGAAAAGGGTTATAATACCGATGATTCCGAGCAGGATATTGAGTCCAAGTGTTAGGAGACCGATCATCTTTTCATAAAGCGCAAATTCAAAGAGCATCAACGCTTCCTGATCTTCAGGATCATAGTGGTGTCGTTCAGCCATCACCTTTCGAATTTCACTGGTTGCCTGACTGGAACTGACACCTTCCTTTGGGGATACAAACACCAGATCAAGACTCCTGCCGTCCCCCCACAACTGTTGCGCCGTCGTGAGCGGGACCAAAACTTGATCATCATGACGTGAATTAATGGTTGCCATTTGAAGCTTCTTATGAACTGCCACCCCAACAACCTGAAAAGTGACACCATTTATTTTGATCTTTTCTCCAACGGGATTTGCGTCAACACCAAAGAGCTGTTCTTTGACATTGTTCCCGATGAAGGCAAAACGGCGTCTGTTTTTAATATCATCTTCCGAAATAAACCGTCCCTGAGCCACAAGCCAGTTATTCATTTTTTTGACAATGGGAAGAATACCGCGAATACTGTATTGACGCGATTCGGTCTGGTGCTTTACATAGTAATATCTCCCAATCTGGGGATTTACCTGATCGATCGAAGGGCATAGCTCTTTTAGGGCTTCAATATCGGATATTTCAGGGATGATGGATCTTCCTGCCTTGAATCCCCCGACACCGATGGATGTATGTCCGGGTCCGAAAAAGATCAAGTCCTCCCCAATCTTGCTGAATCCAATCTGCATCAGGTCACGAAATCCAAATCCCCATCCCAGGAGAATCATGATGGCCATAATGCCCCATATGATTCCTAAGAGTGTCAGCACACTCCGCAATCGATTTGCTTTGAGGTCAATGAAGGCTTGTTTGACGGTTTCAGGCAGAAGCATGATGTTTTCCTAACTGGGTAGAATCACGGTTTGCCCCTCTTCAAGTCCGGACAACACTTCTGTTTTGAGACCATCAGAAATGCCCTTGTTGATTTCCACTTTTTTCATCCCGTCCTGGTCGGTCTCATCCTGGATATTGACAAATGTACTACCGTCTTCATATAAAATGGCACCTTCCGGAATTAATAGAACATCCTCATGTTCCTCCAAAATGAGTTCTGCATCAGCCGACATGCCGATCCGAAGCTTATCTACTGGATCTTCAATAGTCGCGCGGATTTCAAAATTAATGATATCCTCTTCCTCACGGCCCAATGGACTGATGCGTATCAGTTCTGCACGGAATGGTTCGTCAGGATAGGCCTCTACAAAAATCCGCGCCGGTAATCCCGAATGAACTTTTCCAATATCGGCTTCGTCGACATCACCTCTGAAATGTTTCTCAGAAACATCTGCAAGGGTCATAATGACCGTACCACCAAATGCTGAAGACAATGGGATAATGGCACTCCCTTTGTCTGTATCCCGGGACAGGACGATCCCTGAGATGGGTGCAATCACCGTCATGCTGGCAATAGCCTCCCGCGTTTCTTTTTCAATTTCATGCCGATCCTGAGCGGTGATTGTAAATTCCTCATCCAAAGCCGCAACATTTGATCCCTGCTCCAAGACATGCAACTGGGCCATTGCAGCATAAAAACGTACTTTGGCGATCTTATAATTCGCTTCTGCCTGATCATACTCCTCGGGTGAGATCATATTCTTTTCAATGAGCCCTTTACTCCTCAGATACTGTTTCTCGGTTACCTCTTTATCGTAGGCGGCGGCCTTGACTTCGGTCCTCGCCTGAACCATTTCGACAGGGGTAACTCCAGGCTGTATTTCCACTAATTTTTGTCCTGCAGTGACACGATCTCCCTCTTCGACGTAAAACTGCTTGACCAACCCTCCGATCTTGGATTTGATCTCCGCATTATAAAGAGACTCGATTTTTCCTGTGGCCACAACAATCCTGGATATACTCCCCCTTTCGACTTTAGCCGTATTCTCCGAAGTGACATCGCTGTCTTTCTGACAACCCTTAATGGCTAAAAAAATAAGTCCAATAACAACAATGACACCAAACAAGATAAATATAAATTTTTTCATGGTATCTCACTTCTTTGTTTAATTGCTGAAACCTCGTATCAATTTTTTAAATTTTAGGCACTTCAAGATCCTTCGCTCCGCTCAGGACAAGCTTTAGTGCACTGTTTATCGACTCATTCATACCGTAAACTTTCCACAGGATCGAGTTTCGCTGCCCGTCGAGCAGGAAAAACACCGGCAATCAAACCGACGCTGCCTAAAATGAAACAAGTGATCATAAAGACCGTTTTGGAGAGCTGCGGTTTTCCCAAATAGGCGATCCCTTGATTTTGTACAG
>CAZYTI010000403.1:1426-4904 GCA_964650065.1 uncultured bacterium | reverse complement strand
ACGTTTCCAAAGAATCTGTATATGAGGGTCATCTATACAGATGAAGAGGAACCCAACGAATATCATTTTGTAGAACATTATGGGCCGGCCAGGCGTCTGCCGTTTCAAATGTCATGGGTGGGAATGAATGAAGATTCTGTGACCATGAACAAGCTTGGTCATATCTATGAAGGATCAGGTATTACCCTGTTCGGTTACTGGGCGTGGGAGAAGTTTGCTGAAGCCCTTCCATTGGATTATATTCCGGATGATGCATCCCAAACTCTCACTCAAGATTTGGATTACTATACCGAGGGACTGGAACAACGACAATCCGGCCATTGGGAACAGGCCCTCAAGACCTGGCGGTCAGGCTGGGCTGCCCTTGAAATAAAGAACAAAACCGATCCCCGGATCGGGATTGCTTTCGTCGAGTTGGCAACAGAAAAGAAGGCCGAAAAATATTACGACACAGCCAGCGAGATCTACATGTGGGGATTTTCAAAGAACGATTGCAAGGAATTTAAAGAAGTCTTTACCGGGGAAGCCGAACGGATCGTACCGCTCCTGTCAGAAGAGGAAGCCAGAGCCTGGAGGAAACGGATCAAATCGAAAGATCCCGGACTCGGCAATATGATACGCCTATTCTGGTTGGAGAGGGATCCCCGTCCCAAAACAAAGGCCAATGAACGTCTTATCGAACACTGGGAGCGGATCGCCCATGCGAGGAAACATTTCCAAAAGACGAATCACAGTGTCTACGATTGCGATGACAGAGGTACTATCTATGTAAAATACGGCAAGCCCGATAAAAAGAAATCGGGCTCAGTTGGCTCCTCATCAGCCGGTCAAATGGAACTCATGAGGTTCTTTGGCATTGGTGAGGCAGGTAGATCAATCAATTTACGCGATCCAGCCCCTGATTATGAAGTTTGGGCATACGGAGATATCGGAACTGATAAACCGAGTATTTTTCTTTTTTCAAATCGAGATGGTACGGGAAGTTTCGGTCTGCGCAGCGGCATTGAATCATTATTCCCACGGACAAATAATATTTATACTGAAAGAGGTCGGGGACAGTTATATGCTTCTCGGGACTATCTTGTCTATCAACTCATGTACTATGCTGAGTTAAGGGATTTCACTCGATTCTTTGATGAACGATACACAGAGATTAATCAAATTTGGGAGGGAGCAGAACGGGAGTTACGCACGAGTAAGGAGTATCGAGGAGCGAGGAATAGACGTGAAAGTTTTCGTCTTCCACGTCATTATATACAGTTGCTACACGGGATGACAATAAGAAACGAAGGGGAGGACGAGCTCAACCCAATATATAAATACGCCGATAATGACAAATCCGATTACGAAAACCTCAAAGGTAAAATCAATATAAAAGCACACCCGGTCCGAACACTGGACCGCCAAAATAAATCCAAACTTTCCATTTTGGCCTTCTCTTCTCCCCAATTTCGTGCAGAAGATATAGTACGAAAAACGAAAAACGATTTTGCGGTTCCTGAATATATCCTCAGTCATACCTTAATCGTGCGGGATCAAACTTTTGAAGAGACGGAGAGAATAATATACGACATGAGTGGCGGTCCCAATAATATGTCCGCTTTCTCAATAGATCACACGACCGATCATGCACATTTCATAATCGCTTCGGAAGCGTATCAATTGGACGTGACGGATCAGGACACCGTCCAATACACTCCATCCAAAATCCTGGCCATTGGAAAAGAAATCATATCCGTTTCACCTCCTTTAAACACCGATCCGGGGGAACTCGAGTTGAGTGATCTTGTTTTGGGAATAGACGTCCCACCGGATATCGAGTTAACCGATTTTCCATTCTCAGTCATACCCACCCGTGAATTTACACTTCATGATCCCGTGAAAATGGCCATCGGAATTTATCATCTGGTATTAAACGATGAAGCTGAAGCCCAATACACTATAGAATATGGCGTGGCCCGGTTGGACAAAAAAGGCAGACGCAGGAAACAGCAAATCAGCATGGCCTACAGTTTTAATAGCCAAGACCGTTCGGCTCGGGAAAGTCTGAGTGTGGATATATCCAAATTGAAAGCAGGTCCCTATGAGTTCTTTGTCAAGGTCAAAGATCAGGTGTCGAGACAGGAGAAAGCAAGGGAGGTTCTGTTTGTAGTTGTTGAATGAATGGTTATCTTTACGTAACGAATAGCTATGTAGTGATAAAAATTAATGAAGTAACCGGACAATTCGAAAAGATTTCATTATTCAGTAGGTTTAAAAACGATAAATATCGCGTCTATGCCTAACGAGGATGATTTGGATCTTTCGATCCTTATCATCAATCTCATAAATGATACGATAATTGCCTACTCTGATTCTCCACGCTTCTCTTCCACTAAGTTTTTTACAACCGTGAGGTCTTGGGCTCTCACAAAGCGCCATAATTGCTTCAATAATTCTTTCCTGATTAATATCCGATATTTTGGAAAGATACTTTTGAGCAGTCCGCTCTATGAAAAGCTCATATCTCAATCTGACCGACCTTTTCGAATTTCCTTTAGTGCAGTATCGAACGGAACCGGCTCAGATGGCATTTGCTTTGTATTATCATATTGCCGAATATCTTCAAGTTCTTCTAATTCTTCTATTATTTTAATCCATTCATCATAAGGTAATAGAATTGCTCTTCTCTTACCTTTCTCATCGACTACATATTCTTCATGTAACTTTATCATTGTAACACTCCTGTTAAGATTTCTCAAAACAAGTCGCTTCAAATCAAACAAATATAATTAATATAGCAACCTTTGTCAACTTTATTTATCGCCCCTGGTTCCCAAACACCGGCGACTGTGTGAAAACACTCATGAGATTGTTATTCTGAATCAAGCGAATCTTAACAAGGCGCCTCTAAAGGTCATAGGAACAAGGAATCAGGAGATCTTTCTCCTGACGAGTCGGAATCAGGATGCCAATTATTTATACATATTGCCTCCTCCGACCCAAGTTGCACTTGGGTCTGAAATAGCCCCGAAAGCCGTGCTTTTAAGCCATCCCGACTAATCGGGCCGGCCGTTTATTCTGCACTTCTCGTATGGCTCCTCTTCAGAAGTTGTTCAAATTCAGAAAGTTAACATATTCGATCATCGCATCGACCTGGTTGACCGGCTCAGGTTTTTCGAAGCCTTAAATCAGGAGCTTCCCGATTGATTTTATGTATGGAAAAAGTTTAATTATAGCCATGGCACTGAAAATAGCATTAACTCTGATTATTAGGATGTGCTATGTTTTTATTCATACTTTTTTTCATACAATTTATTTTCTCTCCTGATTTGGTGGGTGAGGTGAAGGTGGAATTCATAGAAGTAACTATTTTTTCACCTTCACCTCAACCCATCCCACCTAACGAAGTATTGATACGGATAATATTATAATTTAATGATATAAGAAGAAAGTGTGATGTTTTAATAGGAAGGGAGTAAGCAATGAATCCGAAACG
>CAZYTI010000403.1:0-1416 GCA_964650065.1 uncultured bacterium | reverse complement strand
AGTAGGGGGATCATCGTGTTGACGGGTGTATCTATATTGGGTGCACAAACCGAAGTGACCCTCAATCCCGTTAAGGACAACACCTTGTATGAGGACGCAGCCGGGGCTTTGAGTAACGGCAAAGGAATCCACCTTTTTGTAGGAAAAACGGCTGCAAAGAACGCAGGTAAGGTTCGACGGGCCCTGCTTCAGTTCGACGTCGCAGGCCAAATCCCGGCTGGATCAACGATTCAGAGCGCCGTGCTTTCACTTTTCATGAGTAAAACGATTTCGGGGAATCAAACCGTTTCACTTCATAAAGTCGGTGCCGAATGGGGTGAAGGAAGTTCCGATGCTTCGGGTGCTGAAGGTCAGGGTGGTACGGCAACGACCGGAGATGCGACCTGGATCCATCGGATGTTCGACTCGAACACCTGGTCTATCGCGGGAGGTGATTTCTCACCCACTGTGAGTGCAACACAATCGGTCGGTGATAATGGGTCGTACACCTGGGGATCAACGAGTGAAATGGTGGCCGATGTGCAATCATGGTCAGACAACACCGGAGGAAACTTCGGGTGGATTTTGGTGGGGAATGAGAGCACTTTCGCTTCTGCAAAGCGGTTTTTCAGCCGGGAGTATGGTTCAGAAAACTACCGTCCCAAACTGACCATTGTTTATGCCGCACCCACAGGTGTCCTTTCAACTTCCGATGGCGGGGTACCGGAGGACTTCGTCCTCGAGCAAAACTATCCCAATCCTTTCAATCCCAATACTGTGATTCACTTCGCGTTGCCCCGGTCTGTAAATGGGATTGACCTTCAATTGGATATCTTCAACATGATCGGTCAAAAAGTAAGAACCCTAATCAATTCGCCACATGCGGCGGGTCGATACAGCGTCCAATGGGATGGCCGTGACGATGCAGGAGAATTATTGTCCGGTGGTGTCTATTTCTATCGGTTGCAGGCCAGGTCCTTTGTCGACATGAGGCGAATGATTTTATTGCGGTAAATGGCAATCTATCAGTGATGGAGTGAAATTGGGTGATTATTGTGCTTTGATGAGATATTGATCCGTTAATTTTTCAGCTAATGAAGTCAGTTCAGGATCCGTTCGATTGGTCAGAATGACGATGGTGAACTCATCGTAGGGAAATCGTTGAATCACGGTGCGGAATCCCCTGGTACTCCCGGTATGATGCACCCTGAAATGACCTTCATATTCATCGCACCGCCAGCCAAAGCCATAATCTTCCAATCCCGGGGTAAAGGCCAACTCCAAATTTTCACTGGATATTAACTTATCGGTATATAGTGACTGATCCCATTTATAAAGATCCTCGATAGAAGAATAGATACCGCCATCCCCCAATACGGCACTGGTTATGCTCTGATCGGTGAATCGTATGGAATCGGTATCAACCGTATAACCGTA
>CAZYTI010000402.1:0-4917 GCA_964650065.1 uncultured bacterium | reverse complement strand
GCCACATGAACCACCTCCAATCCAGTCTATTACTGGTCAGCGATGGAATGGATTTCAGAACCTGGCTCCAATACCATAATTTTGCCCGAAGCTTTCCATTTTGGATGACCTTTATCCGGTACATCTCATCACAATCGCCTAAAAAGGAATCGTCTTTAATTCGTTCTACAGCATGCCCCAGAAGAAAACGGGCAATCCTCGGAATCCGATTTTTATCCGGATCTCTCATGACTTTCCCTTGGTAACGGCGAAATCGGAATATCCGTCCCATATCCGGTCGTGGACCTTCTTGGATTCGGCAAGCACATTTAGACCGGCTTTTGTAATCTTATAATATTTCTTTCGCATACCCCCCCGAACGGCCGTGGGTTCTCCTAAGTAGGACTGAATATAGCCCTTCCTGATCAACCGGTCCAAATTGGCATAGACCACACCCATCGCCAATTTTGAATTCGTCACCTCCACCAGATGCTGATAGATATTGACGCCATATGCCCCGTCTCTGAACTTCCAGACAGTCATGAGGATCTGATCTTCCAATTTCGATAGCATAATATTTATCCTTCATCTAAATTTGAAAAATAAAAAAAACCACCACGGATTTGCACTGAAATACACGGATTTAATAAACAAGAGATATTGTTAATTCAATTACAACATTACTTTATTGTACAATATCACTCGAACTATATCAATACCAATAAGATATCTATTTCTGTGTCATTCCGTGATATTCTGTGGTTAATTATTCAAATGAATCGTCGAATTCTTTCACGATTCATGAAAGTATACGCCCATTTTCTCTTATTGTTTCATGATTCATGAAACAATAAGGTTAAAAAAAAGGTCAGACCGACTCGGCCTGACCTTCCCAATATCCAATTGAAGATGTGGATTTTATTTATTTTATTAAAATATAGTTATTCCAATACAACGACACTCGATCTTAAACGTGAAATTTCTCTTTGATATTCTCTGTAACCACATGCCCATCAAAGAGATGAATGAGTCGCGATCCGTAATCCGCATATGCCGGCGAATGGGTCACCATAATAATCGTTGTGCCGTTTTCGTTGAGTTCCATGAGAATTTTCATCACTTCGTCACCATGGGCCGAATCCAGGTTACCCGTCGGCTCGTCCGCTAAAATCAGTTTGGGATTGCCTACAATGGCTCGTCCAACAGCCACACGCTGCTGTTGACCACCCGATAACTGTTGGGGAAAATGATTCCTTCGATGCATGATCTGCATCGGCTCCAACACTTCCTCGACTCTCCTCTTACGATCTGCCCCCGAGACACCGATATACAAAAGAGGCAGCTCGACATTTTCAAAAACGGTTAATTCATCGATGAGGTTAAAGCTCTGAAACACAAATCCGATGTTGGATTTTCTCAGATTCGCACGTTGTCTTTCAGAATAATTGGATACCTCCTCAT
Organism: uncultured bacterium; assembly: GCA_964650065.1. Taxonomy (GTDB): domain Bacteria; phylum Zhuqueibacterota; class QNDG01; order QNDG01; family DSAB01; genus CAZYTI01. The sequence continues at coordinate 3,477 of CAZYTI010000402.1, read as the reverse complement.
CCAGGAAAAAATACTCGCCGCCCGAGGGATTATCCAACAGGCCCAGGATGTTGAGGAGTGTAGATTTCCCACAACCGGAAGGTCCCATGATGGCCACAAACTCTCCTTCTTTCACCTCAAAATTGACTTTATTCAAGGCCGTAGTTTCCACCTCTTCAGTGGTAAAAACCTTTTTCAAATCTTTTGTCTTGAGCATTGACATCTCCTTCCCCTGACTAAATGAAATTTCCTCTATGAAAATGACAATAGTCTTTTTCCTATTTAATAAATATCTATGTAATTTTATACGAATTTACTTTGAGCGATGTTTCGTACTCTTTTGCCGTTTAAACCGGTTTATGCGACTTCATGGGTCCAACTGATATAGGTTGAAGAATCCCACCCAAGAAAATGGCTACTTCCTATTGAGGAGATAAGTCGTGAATGGCTCTCCATCGACTTTTGTATATCGAAAATCGGCATCACCCACGAAATCGACACCATCAAAATTGACACTTTCCTTAAATCCGGTATATTTAAATATCGCATTTCGTCTGAACTCGGCATTTTGAAACGAAGCGTTACCTCGGAACTCCGTATACTTGAAATTGGCTTCCCGGCGAAAGCGTGCACCATCAAAACGAGCGTCTTCGGGAAATTTCGTGTATTTAAAATTCGCATTATCATGAAAAAATGCATTTGTAAATCGAACCGGTGTGGCGAATTTAGTATACTTGAAGAGGGCCTCTTCCTGGTATGTGGTATTTTCGAAACCTGCACCTTTCCGGAATTTCACATATTTGAATGCCGCTGCACCCTGAAACTCACATCCACTAAAATCGATATTTTCATAGAATATGGCATTATGCGTTTCCTTGTCCCAGTCATCATGGTAGTACGCAACAACATCCCCTTTGAAGACACACTCGACAAATGTAAGAGGCACTCTCACATGGTACCAGAGGGTCTTCGTTGAATTCCTTCCCCGCCTACCGCGTCGGCCGGACTCATCCGGTGTGACATCTCTGATGGACGTAAAATCCAGGTCCCCGGTAATCTCCACATTCTCGTATTTTACAGTTTCGCCTTTGTTGATTTTCTCCAGGATTGCTTTCGCTTTTACTCGCGTCTGTGCTGACAGGGTCACGGAGATCAATAAGAAAACGATGAAAAAAGGGATATACTTTCTCACACTCTCCTCCGATTATCTTATTAGAATTAAAAATTTTCAGGTTCGAGATTTAATATTATATACGTTATATAAGTAAAGAAGTTGCCAGTAATGACTGTATAAATCCGTCCGGATAAATCCAGGCGAATGACGTTCATTATCCCCCGGGATTCGGACATCGGTTACTCATAACGCAGTGATTGCACCGGATTGGCCCGAGCGGCTTTCAGGGCCTGAAAACTCACCGTGAATAAGGCAATGATCAATGCCAGCAGAGCCGATAAAACAAATATTTCAATCCCCATTGAAGTCCGGTAGGCGTAGGTTTGAAGTATCTTGTTCATGATAAAATATCCCAGAGGCCATGCAATGATATTGGCAACCAGGATCCACCGGGAAAATTCCTTTGACAGCAGGATGATGAGTCCGGATACAGGCGCACCCAATACTTTTCGTATACCGATCTCCTTGGTGCGCCTTTCTGCCATGAAAGAGGCCAGACCGAACAATCCCAGACATGAGATAAAAACGGCGAGGAAGGTAAAATAGTTGACTATCGTGCCGATACGTTGTTCTTTCTTATACAAATGATCGTAGGTCTCATCCAAAAAATGATATTCAAAAGGCGTAATGGGATTCATTGCTTCCCAGACGCGGCGAATCCCTGTCAGTGCTTGTGGAATCCTCCCGCCCCTGATTTTTGCCAGGAGTATCCCGGCTGTGGTTGCCTCGGTCATATCATAGAGAAAGTATATACGCTCTTCGATCTTCCTGTGCAGGGACTGGAAGTGAACATCTTTCACGATACCCACGATGGGTCCTTTATCATCCGGTGGAATATTGAATTGTTTTCCCACGGGTTCGTCTAAATTCATGGCACGAATCGCTGCCTGGTTTAAAATATATGCATTGTTCTCATCGGAGGGAAATTCCTGGGAGAATGGTCTTCCATCTACGATCTCCAGATCCAACAATTCAAAGAAATCATAATCCACACCAGTGTAAACCAGATCGAGGTCACGTTGTATGACCGGATCACCTCCCTCCCATTCAAAACCTGCCCCCCTCCAAGTGTCCGTAGGAAAGTGATTCCAACATGCCGAAACAGAAATGATGTTGGGATCACGCAACAATTCATTCTTGGCACTTTCATACTTTGCCCCCATATTCTCTTTGATGGGGACAAAGATGATATTGTCCTTTTCAAAACCCAGCTCTCTGTGCCTGATGAAACGGAGCTGCTTGTAGATCATCAATGTGCCAATGATCAACAGAATGGACAAGGTAAATTGGAAAACAACAAAAATCCTTCGGAATACCGTACCCTTTGTCCCCGAATGAAGGGATTCCCTTAAAACAACAACGGGTTTAAAGGAAGAGAGGAACAGGGCAGGATAACTCCCGGCAATCACCCCGGTCGAAAGAACCACCGCAATAAAACTAATAAGAAACCGTCCATGGGTAAAATCCATGCTCAATGTTTTCCCCGAAAGCACGTTAAACTCAGGTAAGAGTAAAAACACAAGAACCAGCGCAAAGAAACATGCAATGGCAGAGAGCAGAATAGACTCCCCAAAGAACTGTTTGATAATTTGAGGACGATTTGCTCCGACCGTCTTACGCAAGCCCACCTCTTTTGCCCGGATTGCAGAACGGGCCGTCGAGAGATTCATAAAATTGACACAGGCAATCAACAATACAAAAACGGCAATGATAGAAAACAGCGTTACGGTTGATTGATCGCCCAGAACATAGCCCGCTCTTTGATATCGACGTGCATCCAGATGGACATCCAGGATATGCTGCAGACGAAAGATTACCCCCCCTTTAACTTGAGGACATTCATTTTTTAGGGCGACATCCGTCATTTTTTGAGAAACCGTTTCAGGATCCGCATCCGGTTGTAATAATACATAAGTAACAAAATTAAAAGATCCCCAGGTCGTCCCATAACCCGAGAGATCCTTGATGAATTCAAAAGAACTCATAAAATCGAATTGAAGATGGGAATTATGGGATGCATCCATTATCACACCGGTCACCGTAGCCAATTGACCCTCGATATCGATGACTTTGCCCATGGGATCCTGAGTACCGAAGTATTTATCTGCCATGGATTTGCTGATGATGATATCCGTCGGCTTGGAAAATGCTGTTTCCGGATTTCCATTCAGAACGGGAAAGGTAAAGATGTCGAATAGGGCGGGATCGGCAATCACACCGCGATCTTCATAGAAAATCTTGTCTTCATATTTAAACACGAGCCGGGAATGTCCCGCCAGGCGCGCTGTATATAGCACCTCAGGGATCGCCTCCTTAACGGCAGG
>CAZYTI010000401.1:0-4917 GCA_964650065.1 uncultured bacterium | reverse complement strand
ATTGGCCAGATTTGAGCGGGTATGGGTGACATTTGCCAGATTGTTGATGAGGGTGTCATTCAACTGCGTATTCGTCGAAAGGTGACGTTCTTCCCTGTCAGCGTTAATGTTGATGTTGCCGTCAAAGGTGATTTTGTGATTTTTATTGAAATTATGACGCACACCCATATTGATTTTATGGGGTGTGTGCCTTGAATCTTGATCCAGGTCTTCATACTGAAAATAGGATCCGTCCTGGATGAAATTTTCAGTCGATGTATTCTGCTCCAAAATGGTTTTTGTGGAGCTGGCCAGATAACTGATGAAATATCGATTGGGTTTTTTTGTGTTTAAGGAGAGATTGATTCCACCTGCACCGGTGGTGTTGAGTCCACTGACCTCTTCTCCCCATTGGCCGTGGCCCTTTCCGGTAAACCCGAATTCATTGACATTATTCACCATACCCAGGATAGCGCTTTGAAATTTACTTGAAAACCTGTATATTTTACCGTCGGCTTTGTAGTGTTCTTCATTTCCGGTTCCGCCCCCGGCCTCGACATTGCCAAAATAGCCCCTTTTGTTCTCTTCATTGAGCAGGAGATTGATGGTTCGGTCGAGGATGCCGTCATAAATACCGGTGAATTCCGCATCTTCGGATTGCTTGTCATAAATCTCTACCTTGTCAACCGCTTTGGCAGGTAAATTTTTGGTCGCTACCTTGGGATCGCTGTCGAAAAACTCCTTACCGTCGACCAGTACCTTCGTCACATCTTCACCCAGGGCTTTCACATTACCGGTATTATCCACTTCTATGCCGGGAATCTTTTTTAAAAGATCTTCCACAACCGCACCGGTCTTGGTTTTAAAGGCTTTTGCATTAAATCGAACCGTATCCTGATTAATTTGAATCGGTACATATTCTGCCGTAACAGACACCACCTCACCCATGACTGCATCCGATCTCATCGTTTTATCACCTAAATCCTCCCCTGAATCTGATGGAATTGTCACTGTCTCGAAGATGATTTCCTTGCCGATAAAAGAATACTGCATCAGGTAATGACCCGGTTTGATGTTAATGATCCTGTAATGACCGTTCTTATCGGCTACATCATAATACTGCATCGTACTGTCTGCAGGATTTAACAACACGATTTGAGCATACATCAGAGGATCACCTGTTTCATCGATCACCCTGCCTTTAATTGCGTGCTGTGCGAAGGAAGGGAGTGCCAGTCCCAATGTGATTAATATGATCAATAGCTGCCAACGCTTACTGTCCATTCTTATTAACCTTTTTTATTTCAGAAGTTCTATTTCTTTTATTTGTCGGTTTTCCGTCATAGGTGGATCCTCCTCAGGAGAAGGGGCAAAGCTTCGCTAAACATTATCTTCTTATTCCTCTTCTCTCACCGCGTGTCTCTTCCCATTCTTTTATTTTCTCTGCAACGGTCTTGTCAAATTCTTCCTGGGTGACTTCCTTACCTGTGTCTGGTTTAGGCATGGCACTGTCTTCAGGAGGCGTCAGATCAACCGAGGTCGCCATAAAAACCGTTTCCCCGTTTATCTCAACCGCCAGGATCAGTCCGGGCAGGCCGGAAAAGTCAGCAGGACCGATGGATACGGGAATCTCGGACGTAAACCAGGCAGTGACCTGATCTTCACCCTTGGTCATTTCGGCTGCGGAACAGACATAATCCTGAATTTTCAGCTGCTTGCTGGTCAGCTTCCAGGCCTGTTTCTCAATCGAACCGGTAATCAGGAAATTCCGTGTCATAAATTCGATTTGCCGGATGGATTCATTTTTCCCGAAATCATAATAGAATTTCTTCAGGTCGGTTTGGGGCGGTCTGACATATTCAGCCCTGGTCAGTGCACCTTGTAATTCCCGCGACATCGCTTCATTTGCACCGACATCTTCTTCATAAAGTGCCCTTTCTGTTGTAAAAGAGAGCATTTGAACTTTCTGATGCTCGGTCGGCAATGATGCGATCCAATCTTTTACTCTGGGGCGATCACCGAAGACATTAAATATTTTTTCAAAATCGTATTTTGTCGTCTGCTGATACTTGACCACACCACCTTTGAAATCCTGAGCTGCTGCAGTGCTGGCAACGACAAGTAACAGTACCGTAATTACGAATCGATAGAAGAATGTTGACTTCTTCATACTGTCTCCTTTTAAAAATATTGGTACTATGCAAGATCGAATGGGTAGATTTTAACTCTTCTACTTCATTCGGAATTATTTACATCGTGTTTCTGTTCTTTTGTCTTGATACAAAAGAACCAAAAAATCCAAGTTAAAAATATTACCACTCGATTCTTAGAACCGAAATTTATTTGCCTGTAAATATAACATCTTCAAATACTACTGCGGGAAAAATGTAAGTGAAGCAGACAAAATAGAGTGTGAAATGACTTGCAGGCAATATGAAATACCATTTCAGCGGCATCCCAGATGCGCTATTTTTTCATTTTATTCCCACCCTTGCCTTCCTTGCGTGTTTCATTCCATTCTATCACTTTTTCTTCAAGGATTTTATTAAATTCATTCTGCATCACTTTCTTGCCTCTCTCAGGTTGAGACACGACACCGGCATCCGGAGGCGTCAGATCAATGGAGGTCGCCAGGAAAGCGGTTTCTCCATTGACTTCTAATGCCAGAATGAGTCCGGGCAGACCATTGTATTCAGCAGGTCCTGCTGAAATGGGAATCTCGGAGGTGAAATAGGCGGTGATCAGATCGTCTCCTTGTTTCAATTCGGCGCCCATGCAGGTATAATCCAGAATCCTGATCATTTTATTGGTCAGCTTCCAGGCTTTTTTCTCAATGGGACCGAAGATCAGGAAATGTCGTGTCATAAACTCGACCTGCCGGATAGCTTCATTTTTGGTGAAATCGGAATACACCTGCAGCAGCAGGGCTCCCGGCGGGATAAAATAGTCTGCTTTCTGCAACGCTTCCTGCAGTCGTTTTGATGAAATTTCTATTTCGCGGGGATCCTGCCGGAACAGGGCCTTTTCCCTGGTAAAGTGGAGAAATTTTACAGACTGATTTTGTCTCGGGAGTGACGCCACCCAGTCATCCGCTTCAGGATTGTTAAATTTGCCGAATATGGATAGAAAATTGTATCGAGTGGTTTGCTGGTAGGTGACGGTGCCGCCCTGGAGGTCCTGGGCCGATAGGCTTCCTGCTGCTGAAATTATCATGAGAACGTTCACAAATGGATAAAAAAATTGTTTTTTCATTATACGGTTTCCTATTCAAAACTCACTTTCAACCTTTTGCAGAAATAACATTTCCGCATAAAACTGCCAGTCAAAAGAGATTGACTGATTTGCCAGATGCACATGATGGTCCTGATCCAAAATATAGTTATCCGGCTTTGTGAGCCTTCGTGTTCTGGCATATACTTCTTCAAATTTCCTTCTTACTGTTTTAAAATCATTGGGGAGTTCCTTTATCAGATCAAGGTTATCTGATCTTTGTATTTTACTCATGGCTTCATCATATGCTTTTAAGACGAGGAGTGCGCGAGAAGTAAATTTCACGAGTTCATTTACCCGTTCATACACTTCCAATCTGTAACTATTTCTCTTTGTCAGTGACTTCATCTTTTTTATTTGGATGGCAATTGAGTCACAGGCGCTCACTGTCTTTTCTGCCTGTAAAAGGCGATGGGAATATTTTTTACTCCATTCTCCCGGTTTATCTGAATCGGGTAGATCAATCACCAGATCATGTATCGCGTTGTTATCCCCTCTCAGGGTATTACGTTTATTTCCTTTCAACAGAGCATTTTTAAAAAAGGCAACAGGCTCTTCCAGTCTATCAATAAATGAGAAGTCCGGGCCGCTCACTGAACAGGCAAATTCCCTGTGCCGATACGCCGCCTTGATCTCTTCCTTTGATCTCTGTTCACCGCTCCATGTGTATTCTGCAAAAGCTAAAATTCCCCTTATATACAGTTCAAAGTGGGGCGAGTCATCATCCCATAAGGTTAACAGTAACCCTGAAAGCCCATTATTTATTGAACTTAAGGCAAATGTTTTCATATTATCCATATTGCTTTCGTTCTGCGGCATCAATACCCATCGGGTTTGGCCTGCGGTTGCACCCATCACCTGCAACCCGTGCTTGCGGAACCACTCCATTGCTTTGCCGTTACCAATCGCCTGAGGTGAAGAATAATTCCATCGCATATAAATACAGTTTTTCGGAAACTGATCCAAAAATTCCAATAATTTATGTTCATTTTCATTCCAGATTTTGTCAACTTCTTCAGTCGTCAGTTTTGTGTTGAACATCGGCCTGTAGACCCCGGCATGTTTGAGGGGCATGTCATCCCAGAATATGGGAATACGTTCATGTCGATTGGCAAAATCACATACCTTGTTCAACCAGATTAACTGTAATTCCAAAGCGGATCTGCCGCTTCCTCTTCCGGTTGTATGGACTTCATCACCACCGATGTGCAGGTATTTTCCGTGGGGGGTTGCTTTTATTGCATCCAGGTATAAATCGAATTGGACTTTATATGTTTCAGGATTGAGGGGATTAAATGCCCAGTCACTTTCGGCATTATCCCGCAGGTTCTTGTATTTCTCATGCTTCAGGATGAATGAAGCGTGCCCCAGGCCTTGTATCAGGGGGCTTATTTTTATATTTCGTTCATTGGCGTAATGGCTCAGCTTTTTCCACTCATCAATTGATAATGCATCCTCTGAAGCTGCCTCAGGCTGGAGTTCATACTTTAATTTATCTTCCATTTCGGCAATGATACCATTGATTTTATATTTTGCCAGTTTATCAAGCAACGCATAATAATATTCAATTCTCTCCCGGTGGTGCTTTAAATCCAGATGAATGGCCCTGTAGGAAAGGAGTGGAAAATCTTTTATTCTGCATGTCGGCAGCTTCACACCCTGCTCTTG
>CAZYTI010000400.1:0-4921 GCA_964650065.1 uncultured bacterium | reverse complement strand
GATGATGTTTTGCCGCCTCCTCAATACAAACTAATGCTTCATTAAACTTTTGTTTTTGAGTATATAGCATACATAAATCACGGAGTGTTGGTAAATGATTCGGATCTATATGTAATGCTTTCTTTAAATATTTAACACCTTTATCAAAGTCTTTATTATAGCCCACAACCCAACCAAGTTGCCCCCAGTATATATTTACTGAATCGTCAATTTGAACCGCTTTCTCAAGATGATAAATAGCCTTTTCAATTTCATTCTTATATGTATATGTACAACCAAGAAGATATTGATAATATGATTCCTGTGGAGCTAAATTAACGGCTTTTGATAAATAATGTTCTGCTTCGTCATATTTTTTATTATTTAAATATATTTCACCTATACCCCAATAAGATAAATGTATTGCCTGTTCAGAAACGTCAGGTAAATTCAAAACCTTTTGATAGGAAGCTATAGCTTTTTTATAATTCCCATTTTTATTTTCTGAATTAGCAATTTCAAATAAATTTTGGACTTCATCTTTCATATTTTCCTATCTCATTTGGTAAACCACTGTACAATTTATCTTTATGCTTTTTCTGCTTTTTTAATATGTACTTTTCCAACTGATCCCAATCATTTCCATTTTCATCTTCAATTTTTTTTCGAATAGCTCTTACCTCGGCGACGATTGTATCTTCCATAATATTAATCTCCAATTAATTCTTCAGGGGTACATAAAATTGGACTGCGAATACCCTTTTTATAATTTATTTCTTCTATTATTTCTCTGGGTCGTGCACCTACTAAATGTGCAAAATTCCAACTTACAAGATATTTCATTCCATGTTGCACTGCTAAAGCAATATGAATCGCATCCATTCTAGCTTTATTGGGCAAATCCAAAGCATCATAATATACTTTGGCCAATTTAAGAACTTCTGAATTGATTTCCAAATAATCGAATTCTTCTATTACTTCCATTCTTCTTTTGATAGCGACTGGATCACCGCGAGAAATCTCATCATAAACAATTTCAGAAATATAAGGTTTGTATTTATCCAATTGGTTATCCCACCAATCAAATGTAATTTGCTGATGTCCTGCTATTATTAAATCTCGACTCCGTCTAGATGTATAATAACTGATCACAGTCGTTTCAATATATATTTCAGGCTTCATATTTTCCTTTTCTTTTGCTTATAACGACCGTTTTCCAGGTGTATCTAACAGTTATTGTCCAAATGCCACATTGAAAATGATTCCAGCGGCTTGGAACATTTCCGCACTTACCGAAAAGCGTAGCAGAGGGTGGTCGCCATCCAAAACAAAATGAAAATGAAAGAACGAAATGGTGCGGGTGCATCCACGTACATGCATAGTTTTGTCACTGCCTCATTCTAATTCATCAAGAGGCATATACAATATTCCTTTTAATATCTTCAATAATCTCTTTATTTCTTATATTATCAATGCCTGCTTCGGTTAAGACATCAACCTTTCTATGAAATAAATTCTCTAAATATTCTGCAAGCTCAATAAATTTAAATCCAATTGGCTCACGAAATCTAACGACAATATCAATATCGCTTTCTTCTTTTGCCTCTCCTTTTGAAGCAGACCCAAAAACACCTATTTTCTCGACCCCAAATTCTTGGGAAAGATAAGGATATTTATCTCGAATTAATTCCAGTATGCTTGTTTGCATATTGTATAAAATATTTTTTCTCTAGTAATTTTCATTTTTTTATAAAAGCTTTTTAGTACCCCAACATTTTGTTTATACGGCACACATAGTTGAAAAGACAATACCACCTTCCCGTAAAAGACCACAGTAACTCTACGACTGATCCTCCTCAACGGCCAAAAAATCCCCAATCGCCAGATATTCCAAATGCCCCATTTTAAAAGCCCGAACGGCATCTTCAGGCGTACAAACAATGGGTTCCTCATGCATATTAAAACTGGTGTTAATGATGCTGGGCAATCCGGTCAATTTATGATATTCTTTCAATATTCTATAATAACTGGGATTGGTCTCCTCATCGATGAGTTGCGGCCGGGCGGTTCCATCGACATGGACTGTCGCCGGCGATGCCTCCTTCATATAATCGGTACAATCAAAGGTGATCGTCATAAATTTCGCCGGGTATTCGGCACCCTTTAAATTGATGTAACAGGTATCGGCCTCTTCCATGAGTGTAAGGGGTGCGAATGGCATAAATTCCGTTCTGCCCAACTTTTTATTTAACCAGTCATTGACCGTAGGATCCGTCGCCTGATAAAGAATAGATCGATTCCCCAATGCCCGGGGACCGAATTCCATTCTGCCATCAAACCGGGCGACCACTTTTCCATCGGCCAATAGTTGCGCCACCTTCAGTTCGATGTCCTGATGATGTTGATATACCACATTCTGTTCTTTCAATGCCTGTTCGATCTGTTCTTTGGAGAACTCCGGGCCAAAATACATATCGGAAAGGACGCCGCCATCATGACCGTTTTCAACGATGTCAAAATATAAGGCTGCTCCGGCAGAAATTCCACCATCCGTCATATTGGGAAAAATAAAAACGTTTTCGATGCCTTCGACCTCGAAGACCCTCTGATTTAACTTCACATTGGCGAAGGAGCCTCCGACCAACAGGATGCTTTTCACACCAAACTTCTCGTAACAGGTCTTGACCAGATCGGTGAAGACTTCTTCAAACCGTCTCTGAAATACGGCGGCAATATCTTTATCAGAATATTCCTTTTTCAACCGGCGCATCAACGTATTTTTAAATAATGGAATTCTTTGATGCCACATCTTTCCCATCATAAAAGGGGCTTTAATTGTTAATCCGTCGCAAATGAGCATATCTTTCATCAAATCATAGGCCGGAGACTGGGGATCGCCGTATGCCGCCAGACCTAAAATTTTCCCCTCATGACGATTGGCCCTGAATCCCAGCCATTTCGTCAAACTGGCATAATAATGGCCCAGGGAGTGGGGAAAATAGCTTCTGGAGATGACATCGATCTTTTTCCCTTCACCCAGGCAGACCATGGTGGATGCAAAGTCTCCCCAATAATCGGCTGAGACAATGAGGGCTTTTTCGTAACCACTGCAGAAAAATGCCGATGCCGCATGCGCCACATGGTGTTCCACACGATGGAAACGGGCTTTGGGGAATAGTCGCTTCAGTCTCCGAATATCCAGATAGTGGGAAATACCGACGCTGGAATACGTTTTCAATAGGATATAAAACGACATCATCAATTGTTTTAACATATCGAGAACATTGGGAAGTCTCGTCCCCCCCCTGGCAAACACATTCAAAGGGTAACGCGGAATTGCATTAAAAAAAAGATCTTTTGCCTTGCTTATTTCAGGAATGATGACATCATCGATATTTTCAGGTCGAAGGTTTGCTATTTCTAAAACTGCATCCAGCGATTTTGCCGGAAATCCATCCTGATTTTTCACCCGAGAGAGTCGCTCCTCATTAATCGCCGCCAATATTTTTCCGTCTTGTACAATGGTTGCGCCTGCTTCATGTTCTTGACTAAAAGATAAAACTGCCATAGGTGAATCCTTTATAATATAAAACCACGAGATAGTCCGGTTCTTGTGAACTATATCAATGACGAATGACTAGTTTAAAATGAAAAGGTTGGGTCGGAAGAAAGTGTTTCTTCCCCATGAAGGTACAACCCATTTCCTTTATTACCCCAAAGGGGTATGACTCATCCCTTGTATATAAAGTGTAGCTCTGCCACACGGCCTCTCAACGGACCGTGAGGCCTAATTCTTATTGGTTACTGATACGCCCTGAGGTGCAGCCGGTGGGGTTTCATCCTCAAAGTGTTCGAATGAATAGGTCCAATCATTAAAATCGTAAACGGCCCTCCTGCCGTGCCATTCCAAGGTCATTACCAAATCGTCTATTTGGACCGGCTTGGTACCGCTATAAGATTCGACCTCGATTCTTTTAAATGGAAAATCCCAGAGCTCTTCATCATTGACATAGGTTACATTTAAATACCTTTCCGGGTCCCAAACTTCAGTAATTTTATCCCCCCGACTCGTCATGTATCCCGATTCCCAGGGAAGACGGTGGGCATTCTGGAGAATGGCATTTCTGAATGAATAATAATCTGAATAATCAACACCCATAATAGCCACTTCCAGGTATGAGGCCCCCCCTTCGAGACAGAGAGCCACTACGACATTGCCTTCCCTGTAAAAATGCCAGTTCCCATCGACTTCGTGGTATTCAAAATCTCCCGTTTTGCCCCAATGGAGATAGGGTTCTGTCGTCCTGATGTACATGGCATTTTCATATTGATAACCGTACTTTCCCAAATCCATATAACATTCACCATTGGAACACTTTATACCGTCATCACCCTCTTTATCATTCACCCAGAGCCGTATACCTTCCTCGAAACGACCGGTTGCCTTCACATTGAGCATCCAATGAGATGACGATCCTCCCAGATTATAATATTTCGTCACATACGTCCATTTGCCCTCATTCTTACGATGATAACCCGAAAAGTTGTTTTCTTTATTCAAATGCCAGTAATTGTCCGGTTCATCGTCCGTAATACCCAGGTCCTCGATCACAGAGGGTAGACGGTAGGTACTGACATAGGCATCAAAAAATTGTCCCTGTCGACTACTACCGGGATCCGGACCCACACCCCAATAGATCCACTGATATACCTGGGGATGCCCCCAATATACCGAATTGGCATAGGTTCGACCAATATTCCCCCCATGCAGACCGGCACCCCCGACATCCATGATGGAGTCGAGCAAGAGGAAATCCAGCATCATTTTGGTAGCTCTCTTCAGATCGGGATCCTGACAGAAATCGTAAAGCACATAAAGTGAAAGGATAATGGCCTTGGTATACTCCGCATCCAATTCCTCATCACCGTGGGTGAGCAATTC
>CAZYTI010000399.1:0-4924 GCA_964650065.1 uncultured bacterium | reverse complement strand
CGTCAACAAAATCAATGCAATATATTTTGTTACCCGTCGGATAAGGATTCTGCCAGTGCCAATCCTGGGCCATTATGTGATTAGAATTAAAAAGGATTGAAATAATGAAAGATACAGTGGTTAATTTGAAAGTCATCATTACAAATTCTCCCATTTAATTAAAAAGCCAAAATCGTGCCTTACTTTGTATAATTTATACGTAATCAAGTTAACATATTGTTATTACGAGAAATAAATAGTCTCTTACTTTAAGATAATAATTCTAAATTCATTCATAAAATCTGTTTAATGGTCATTTTTATCTGACATTAGTAAATATATACGATTATACATTCAATTTTCTCAATAATTTAGATATGTATAATTTAAAATACACTCATTGTCAATTTATACTGACAATCATAAAATCTACAGTACTTAAATCGTTATACTAATTAATCTTAATCAATAGTTCGCAAATACCGTTCAAATAAAGGGAAACGAGGAAACAATACAATTGTGGTAATAATGAAGGTACAAAATGAATACGAAAAAAATCAAGTATTTTTTTAAATACTTTCTCCGAGAATATAAATACATATGAAGTGATAATTCTGTTCTTAAAAACAATTCTTTTAATACAATTTTTCTCAATAATTCTAATGATAACTGTAACATCACACAGGGACGCTTTGCTTGTCATCGTTGCCAAAATGGCGGGTAACAACAAAAGACGACTTCCAAAGAATAAACTTAACTCCTCCTTGAAATCCAACTTTCTTCAAGACTGGGATTTCATTACTATCCTGTATAATTCATAAAAAAAGCTGTTTCATCTACCATGGTTTTGTTTTATATTAAGTTAACGAGACCTAATAAACAAAGCCAAGTTAGGGAAACAGCTATGACACAATATAATGAACAAATGATGATTTTTAAAGACATTTTTGGGAAAAAAGTTGAAGTCGATTTTAACGGAGGAGAAATGACCTCCGATGCTGGTCTTCTTTTCCTGAGAGAAACTGAGTCTGAACTTGGAATCATCAATCGCATTGCTGATGTTCTCAGAGACCGTCGTCATCCAAGTTATGTGAAACATGAGATCGTTCAACTTTTGAACCAACGTGTATTTCAAATTGCCTCCGGTTATGAAGACGCCAATGATTCAAATGATTTAAGAAATGATCCTGTTATGAAAATAGCATGCGATAAGCTTCCGGTCTCTGATTCCTCTTTGGCCAGTCAGCCAACCATGTGTCGTTTTGAGAATGCATTTTCACGTACAGACCTTTATCGCATTGCCCAAACTTTTCTCGATGCCTTTGTCGATTCTTATGATGAAGCTCCTGAAGGCATCATTCTTGACATCGATGATACCAACGATCCGACCCATGGAAATCAACAGTTAACGTTTTTCATTGCTTATCATGATACTTACTGTTATATGCCGCTTCATATCTATGAAGGTAAAAGCGGCAAATTGATCACCACTATTCTCAGACCGGGTAAACGTCCTTCCGGACGTGAAATCGTTTCGATATTAAAACGAGTCGTAAAGAGAATCAGAATGTCCTGGCCTGGTGTTGGAATTATTTTTCGAGGTGACTCTTACTACAGTTGTCCCGAAGTCTTTGAGTTTTGCGACGAGCATAACATCAAATATGTACTCGGGCTTACACCTCGCAAGCCAATAATGATAAAGGTCGAAACACCCGGTTTATTACAACTGGTCTAAAGAACACTCGACGTCGATTTATCTATAAAACGATTTACTGTGGTCGAGGTGAAATGGAACTTATGATTAAAGAACATAAAAACCATCTTGCCTCAGATAGAACTTCTTGTTCGAGTTTTCAAGCCAATCAATTTCGTCTTTTCCTGCACAGTATTGCTTATGTTCTGTTACACACATTTAGACGGTTACATCTAAAAAACACTGAATTCGCAAACGCTCAGTTCAATACAATCCGGCTAAAACTGTTAAAGATCGGTGGCCGTGTCCGGCAACTAAAAACAAAAGTGAAAATACATCTCCCATCTTCATTTCCGTTAAAAAATGACCTTATAAAAATATGGGTCTCGTGTTGTTCAGCAGGATACACATAATGATGATAAATCGTCCAAATCTGAATCCACTATTATTCCGAAAAGGAAATAGGATGAGTACGTCCAGATTTGATAAAATCCATGAAAAATCTATCTCGGCCCCTATTTCTTCACTAAAAACCTTACTACTACTATAATTATTGACTAATATGAGTCGAGTCTATGCTGTTTTTGTATATAAATTCCCGTTTTTTTAAGTTTGTGAATTAACCAGGTTAGATTATCTTCTATTATTTATTTTGTATTATCCTGAATAATCGGCTTGTGTTTGGGCCTGGGCCTGGGATCTTCCTTGATCTTCTGAAGCAGGACCTCTACACCCTTCATCAGCTGGGCATCATGGCCCCGGGCCATCTCCTCTGACTGGATGTCTACAACAATATCGGGTTCGACACCCTGGTTCTCCACGATCCAGTTCCCCTGGGGATCGTAGATTCGGTAATCGGGGGCCGAGAGACCGCCACCGTCGATCAGACCGTAGAACATGGAAACGCCCACCAGTCCACCCCAGGTCCGTGTCCCGATGACCGGGCCCATCTTGCGCATCTTGAATTCCATGGGAAGCATGTCTCCCCCCGAACCGGCCTGACGGTTGGTCAGACAGACCATGTGGGCGGTGGTCACGAATTCAGGAATCGTCTGGTCGTGGGAGTAACGTCGCGTCCAATAGGCATGGAGGGGCTTCTGCAACCGGCGGAGAAATATATCGGGATCCAGTCCGCCTCCGTTGAACCGGCCATCGATGATGAGCCCCTTCTTGCGCATCTGGGCATAGTAGTACTTGGGAAATTCACGGGTCGATCCCAGATAGGTGTCGGGCAGATGGAGATACCCGATCTGACCGTTGGACGCTTTCTCGACCACCGAGCGGTTGTGCTCCATCCATGCCTGATAACGCAGCGTCCCCTCTCCTCTCAAAGGCTGGACTATGTATTCTCTTGCCCCGGTCACTGTGGGACGGTGGTTGACCAGGATGGTGATCTGCTTACCCCCCAGATCCTGAAAGTAACTGTATATATTTCGATCTGCGGTCACTTCGTGTCCGTTGACCCGAAGGAGGTAATCCTCCTCTTGGACATTTACACCGGGACGTGCCAGCGGCGGTATTATTTCATTGGTCCAGTCCGGAACGCGATAGATCTTCCCGAATCGATATCTGTTATTATTTGTATCGAGTGTCCAATCGACCCCCAGCATGCCGACGTTCACACCCCCGGCCCGTCTCTGATGATCGCCGCCAAAAACATAAGTATGGGATGTATTCAACTCGCCGATGAGCTCTCCCACGATAAATTCAATGTCCTGTCTGCAGGAGGCAAAAGGCAGCAGTTGCCCATATTTTTCCTTCATGGCCGGCCAGTCGAGACCGTGCATGTCGGGCTCGTAATAGAAGTCCCGCTCCATCCGCCACGCTTCATGAAAAATCTGCTTCCATTCAGCCAGGGGATCGAACCACATTTTCAAATTGGATAGATCAAGGGCCGTTCCGTGAGAACTTCTTTCACCGGCATCGATGATGCCAATGGATCCTCCCTGCCGATACACGATCTTGGATCCATCCCCGGAGAGTTTGTATCCGCTGATACCCTCGATGACGGTCTCCTCGTTCCGTGATTTCAGAGAAAAAGCATACAGGGTCCGGGGACCCGGTGCCCGAAATTCGAATCTGTTGAAATCCCCCTCACTTTTATTCAGATAAAAAACTGCGGATTCAGTGACTGCCAGGTCTCGGTAGTTGCCCCCGGGCAATGGCAATACCTCGATTCGATCGGTCAGTCCGTCAAAATCGATGACCGTCTGGTCGTTCGCCTCGGACGTCCCCGATTCGACGACCTCCTCATCGCTCTTGAATGGCAGGAAAGATCCCCCATCTTTCTCCAGTGTGAGGGCATAGATCCGGGCCACCTTCTTGTAGACCATCTCCCACTCAAAATCGCAGAATGTCGGTTCATACGTTCGATTGGAAATAAACAAGAGGTGTTTCCCATCACTGGAAAAAACAGGAGTAAAGTCATTGAAGAGACCTTGACTCACACAGGTGGCTTTGTGGGTTTCCAGAGAGTAAACATAGATTTTATTGACAAGATCCTCATCCATTTTGGAATAGGCAATATACCGGCTGTCGGGTGACCACGCAAAATCGTAGATGGGTTTCACGTCCACAGACACGTCCACATTCTCATAATGGGCCTTATCCACTTCGGTGATCTTCTTGGTGTTCATATCCAGATAATAGCAGCGCAGTGTCTGGTCGGCAAAGGCAATCTTCCTGCTGTCCGGAGACCATCGAAGCGTGTGACGGTACCCATCCTTCTGCCTGGTCAACCGGATGGCTTCTTTCTTACCCTGGGAATCGATGAGATAGATCTCATACTCTCCGTTCTTATCTGAGATATAAGCGATGTTCTTGCCATCGGGCGACCATGCGGCATCTTTATCCCGGGATCCTGAATCCTGTGTCAAATTTCTTGTGGGTCCATCCTTTTCGGGTACGGTAAACACTTCACCCCGGGCCACAATGAGGGCCCGCTTTCCCGACGGAGAAATATCGAAACCGGTGATGTCGCCATTTACCGTCTTCAGGTAGGGACGAACCTCGGCGGCATCGGCCTTGATTTCAACTGGGATCGCTTTCGTTTCTTTGGAATTCACATCCAAGAGCCAAATGGATCCTCCAAGTTCATACACGATGTGATTCCCTCCCATACTGGGACGTCGCACATCGTATTTCGTATGATGTGTATTCTGCTCGATCCTGCCCGTCTGTGGTTCGCAGGCATAGATATTAAGAACGTGGTCCCGATCTGAACTGAAGTAGATTTTATCTGCTATCCACATG
>CAZYTI010000398.1:0-4932 GCA_964650065.1 uncultured bacterium | reverse complement strand
CCAAAACGCCCCCGGTGATCAGAAACGTGATAAATGGGTATACAATGGGTAAAACGAGATGTGACGTAGTGAACAGCACAATCGTGACTAAAAAACAGAACGATAAAATTCCTATGAATCCGATGACGGCCCATTTTTTCTGACGCAGCCTCCAGATCCGGCATGCTGAGACCATCATCATGATAATGAATAAAATTTCAATCCACCGCGGTAATTCCCGTAAAAAATTATGAAATATGATGTTCTCTGCCACAGAGATATGTAGAAGGGAGGCCGGTAAAATTTCAGACAATGGAGTTGCCTTAATGACCGGCAGCGAGGAAGTGGTCGCAGCCACAATGATTAGTTTTTCTGAAAAATCCAGCGAATCCGGTGTGGATTCAAATATCTTGAGGAGATCCAGAAAACCGATTGAGGAGATATTTTCAAATCCACCAAAGTGATTCAGACGCATTCTCCCGTGGGAATCCAAAGGAATTCGAATTTTTGGATTCGATGGGCATGTTATATAGAGGGCATTGGGATCGATTTCGAATCTCGATGAGGAATCTAGGAATAAACGGGCCAGTTGAATACCAAATGAATAGAGTAGGCTGTCACCATGGGAAATCACCAAGGGAACTTTCCGAATAACAGACTCGGTTCCCAGATTACTGAAACCAAGAGCAGCGACATGGTCCTTCAACCGATCGATGGGTAAAACGATTTCTTGCCCCTTGCTTAGGTGAATGGGTCGTTTTGATGTATTTAGCCGATCACTTCCGGAGTCGTCAAATTCTGTTATGGCAAAGGGCAGACAAACAACTTTCGACGATTCAATGAAATCGCTGAAAATTCGATCGTATTCAGGATATTGCTTTGCCGGATAATCAAATAAAAAATCAAATCCGATGACCCTGGCACCCCGTTGTGAGAGAACATGAATCACATATCCAAAATAATCTCGTGTGATCGGCCATTCCCCGACAGCACGGTAGTCCTCATCTCCCAAATAAACCAGGACAATCTCATCGGAAACATTCCTGGTTCCACGAATCTTGAATAGTAAATCGATGGTGATGTCGTCCATGGACTCATTCCATGGCAGAGGCAATATCACCATCAAAATGAAAATGACAAGGATAACCAACAAGGATAGGATCGTTTTAAAAGGAAATTCGTTTTGCATTCGACACCCATTCTTTCATTACATAAAATATAAATAATACGATCCGTGATAGCAAATCATTTTTCAAGCTTTGTATAATCCTACAACCAAGTCATTGGCCTAAAAATTATAACTTAAAACTTGCGATTTTAAATTGAAAACTGTATCTTTTTCTATAAATCGTTTATAATGATAAAATCTTGAATTCTGAGTTAAGATTCATTTATTTTAAATAGTGTTAAGCTTATCATGTTGCTGGTTGCTGGTTAATAATTCATACTGATTTTTTTTATTTTGCCAGGAGCCAGAAATCAGTAACCAGTAGCAAGTACGTATCGGTTTGAGCGAAAGTGCACGAAGACACTGATAATATAAAAGATATGAACAGGGGTATTTCTTATGATGAAACTGGTGGAATGCGTTCCCAATTTTAGCGAAGGCCGGGACATGGCCATTATCGATAAAATCACCGATGAAATCAGAGCAACGGAGGATGTAAAACTTTTAGATGTGGATCCCGGCAAAGACACCAACCGTACAGTGGTTACGTTTATCGGAACACCGGAAGGTGCTCTGGAAGCTGCATTTAAGGCCATTGCCAAGGCTGCAGAAGTGATCGACATGTCAAAGCATCAAGGAGCTCATGCGCGAATGGGTGCAACCGATGTCTGCCCCTTTGTGCCTGTCTCAGGAGTCACCATGGAAGACTGTGCCGAACTGGCCAGAAAACTTGGAAAGCGTATCGGCGACGAATTGAGCATTCCTGTTTACCTCTACGAAAATGCTGCTACAAAACCGGAAAGGCAAAATCTGGCGAACGTTCGATCCGGCGAATATGAAGGATTGCCCGAGAAGTTGAAAAATCCCGAATGGATGCCCGATTTTGGTCCTGCTGAATTCAACGTCAAAGCCGGTGCAACGGTCACTGGGGCTCGAGAGTTTTTAATCGCTTATAACGTCAATCTCAACACTAGGGAAAGGTCTTTCGCAAGAGAGATTGCCTTTACCATTCGTGAAAAGGGCCGGCTCAAACGGGATGAGAGCGGCAAAGTCGTCCGAGATGAAAACGGGACGGCGCTTCGAGTTCCTGGGAAGTTCAACGCCTGCAAGGCCGTGGGCTGGTACATGGAAGACTTTGGTCGCGCACAAATCTCGATAAATTTCGTTAATTATAAAATAACGCCTCCGCATATTGTATTCGATGAATGCTGCAAACTGGCGGAAAAAATGGGAGTCCGGATCACGGGCAGTGAGCTCGTGGGACTCATTCCCCTGGAGGCACTCCTCCAGGCGGGAAGGCATTATCTGAAAAAGTTGGGCAAAACCACTGGCGTGCCGGAATCCGAACTCTTGCATACCGCCATCCTCTCCTTGGGTTTGAATGATCTCTATCCTTTCGAGAAGGACAAGAAGATCATCGAATACCAATTTGAAAAAGGCAATGCCCTCACTTCCATGAAAATCGATGACTTTTCCGATCTTCTTTCCACAGATGCCCCTGCTCCTGGTGGTGGGAGTGTTGCAGCCCTGTGCGGCGGTCTCAGTGCTGCCCTCTCATCCATGGTCGCTGCTTTGACTCATGGGAAAACGGGTTATGAAGATACATTTGATGATATGGAAGATATTGGCGTCCGGGGGCAAAAGCTCAAAGATGCTTTTATCACAGATGTCGATAGAGATACCCAGGCCATTAACAAGGTCATGGACGCCATGCGGCTCCCCAAGAAGACCGATGAAGACAAGACGATGCGGGCTGTGGCTATCGAAGATGCGACCAAAGCAGCGACCCTCGTTCCCCTAAGTGTTCTCCGGCGCTGTGAAGAGGCTGCCCATCTGGCCCGTCGAGTCGTAGAAAAAGGCAATCGTAATTCCGTCAGCGATGGTGGTGTGGCTGCCCTGGCAGCCAGAACCGCGGCCGAAGGTGCATATCTGAACATCGTGATTAATCTTCCGGGTATTGAGGATAACGCATTTAAAAAAGACACGATGGAAGAAGCAACGAAGCTTCGACAGGATGTGGTCCAACACACAGAAGAGACAGTACAAATAACCGAAAAACGACTGAGTGAGGATTCGAACATTTAATTGTTCAATGTTTTCGATTAGGAGACCGGCTCTGGGAATCCAAGTAGGGACCCTCGTTAAAGTAGAATAATATATTCTCATTTAAATAAACTTGTCAGAAATATGTGGAATTAAGCGGAGAATACCCATGAAGACAAAAAAAGGATTCTTTGTTCTGATCCTATTTGTATTCTCATCGTGCATTTTTATATTCTGTCAAAACCAACCTCAAAACACCGTTAAATCCTTTGATGGTGTGTGTATTGCGTACCAATTTAAGGGAACTGGAAATCCCGCGCTTGTATTCGTCCACGGATGGTCTTGCGATCGTAGTGCCTGGGAGTCCCAATTAAACCACTTCGCTCAGAAATACCGGGTGATTACCATAGATCTGGCAGGACATGGGGAATCGGGCCTGAATCGGAAAGTTTGGACTATTGAATCATTTGGCAAAGACGTCAAGACAGTTGTCGAAAAATTGAAACTCGAGTCCATCATCCTCGTTGGCCACTCATTGGGGGGCCAGGTCATCGTCGAGTGCGCTCACCTGATGCCCCATCGCATTCTTGGCCTGGTGGGTGTAGACACTTATCAAAATTTTGAGGATGAACCTACCCAGCAGGAAATCGAAAACTTCTTAATCCCAATGCGGGAAAATTTTCAGGAAAGCACCTACAACTTTGCACGCCGAGTATTATTTGCGCCCAATTCCGATCCCACCCTTGTTGAAAAAATTTCTTCAGACATGGCATCTGTACCTCCAGAGGTGGGCATTGGAACATTGAGACATGCCTGGACTTACAACATACGAGAAAAATTGAAAAATATCCGTATCCCCATCTATTGCATCAATTCCGATTTCTACCCTGTTTATATTGAATCAAACAGGAAATACGCTCATTTTTTTAAAGTTGAATTCATGACCGGTGTTGGTCATTTTCTCATGATAGAAGATCCACCCACATTCAACCGACACCTTAGCAGAATCATCGAGGCTTTAAAGGCCAACGCGAAGGTGAACTAAGCATGTCGTGATTCGTACGTTCTTTTTAAACTTTTTAGCACGATAACAACTTGAATATTGAGTTAAGTTTTCTTCAGTACAAATAGTATTAAGGTTAATATGTTGCTGGTTAATAATTCATACTGATTTTATTTATTTAACCAGTGACAAGTAGCCAGTGGCCAGTAACCAGTATTTCCTGTAAATCCTGTCAAAAAACAAGGAGCCATTCCATGCCCAGACCCATGCATTATAAATATAAACCCAAAGGACCCATACGAGCGCCTCGAGGAACGTCCTTGACTTGTAAGAGCTGGGATACCGAAGCAGCCATGCGTATGTTGATGAACAACCTGGATCCCCAGGTGGCACTCATGCCCGAGGAACTCATCATATATGGGGGATCGGGAAGAGCAGCAAGAAACTGGCTGGCCTATACTCAGATCATCGATATTCTCAAGGAACTGGATGAAAATCACACCCTCTGCGTACAATCGGGCAAACCCGTCTATATCGCACCGACCCACCCCAACGCTCCCAGGGTGATCATCGCCAATTCCAATATCGTTCCCCACTGGTCGACCCAGGAACAATTTGACAAATACGACGAGATGGGACTCATGATGTATGGTCAGATGACTGCCGGGAGTTGGATATACATCGCTACTCAGGGCATCATACAAGGCACGTACGAATCTTTTGCTGCAGCGGGAAGAAA